>JAJYMM010000121.1 GCA_021787035.1 Actinomycetes bacterium | reverse complement strand
ACGAGCTAGAACTCTAGAAAACTTAGGAGTGGCGAAATGTTACTGGGGGCAATTGCCGTCGTCTCTCGCGGGACGGGAAATCGGCTGCGGCGCGCCCGCCGTCGATCTGGTGATGCATAGAAATTCAGCCTCACGGAACCTGGGGAACAAAAAAAGAGCCGAAGCGAAACCTCGGCTCTCTTAGATTTCGTAGTTGGGCTAGGTCGGTGTCTCGTCAGTCGATCATCAGGCTACGCATCCGAGGGACACCTCCCTTCGCCGCGACCAGCGGATCCGTTTGGGAGGCGGTCGTAGCTTACCAAGGCAGATGGCAGAGGCGAACTACTGTTCCGGTGACCCTCCCGGCGAAGATTCACGAGTGCGCATTTTTCCACATTTGCGCGTTGTGCGTCAAGTTCTGGATTTGCGCTTTCGGTCACAGCGGCGCGAGCTTCAGGAAGACTGCGGTTTGCCGACATTCCCTTAGGGAGAGGTTCCCGAGGCCCAGGTACGACAATTGAGCACTACAGCGACTGCTTCAGACGGCACAGACCGAAGGGCACGATGGGGGCTTTGGCGTCCGTGGGCGGGTGTACCGATCCTGGCGGCCGTAACTGTGGGCCTCTATGTCTGGAGCCTCTCAGCGCTCAGGCCGCCGGGTGGCGATCGACTCTGGCTCTGGCCGGTAGTTGCGCTAGGGGAGTGGCTGGCGGTCTATAGGGGTTTTCCAATCCGGACGCGGACGTTCAGCGTGCACCTCGTTGCGGATGGAATTGCCTGCATGATCGGGGCGACGTTTCTCTCGCCACTTAGTGCTCTGGCGGCGGTTTTCATTGGCTGCTTTGTCGCCAACCTCCAGCACCCCCGATCGATGGCGAAGAAAGTCAGCAGTTCGTTGATCGTCGTGATGTCCCTGGCACTGGCCATCCTCGTATACGACGGACTGCTTGGAACCGTGTCGCCGGTGAAACCTTTGGGTTGGGCCTGCGTGGGCACGGCCCTGCTGGTGTTTGCTGCTGTCAACGCCGTCGTGGTAGTCGGCTACATAGCTTGGCTCAATGGCTGGGCCAGCCGGCCGCCGCTTAAGGACATCGGCATCCAGTTGGCCGTCGAGGTCATTGTCAACTCCGCCGGCTCGGTCATCGCGATCACTCTCGTCTGGTCCAGCACGCTGGCTGTCATCCTGCTGGCCGGCACGTTGACGGTGATGACTCTTGGCCGGCGGATGGTTGCCCGGGCTCAGCACCAGGACAAGACGGTGAAGGAGGTCTTCAGGCACATCGGCAACATGGCGGCCTCGGAGGGAGGGGAGGCCGAGCTTGTGCCGGCCATCTTGGAGGAGGCCAGGACGCTGCTTACCGCCAGCAAGGCCTCGCTGATGGCGCCGCTGCGCCGGCCCCTCGACGGCATGGCCGTACGCTGGTCGCTGGCCGGCGACGGGCCGGCAGCTTACGAGGAGGGCCTGATCGCGGCGGGCGTGGCCCCGCTCGTGAACGAACGCGGACCGCTCGTAGCCAGGAGGGGAGACGATGACCACCTGCTCCTGAGCGCACTAGAGGCCGAAGGGGTCCAAGAGGCGGTCGCCGTTCCTCTATCGCCAACCGGGGCGATCCCGGGGTACCTCCTTGTCGGGGACCGGCCCTATGCTCACGAGGGCTTCGGAGAAGAGGACGTCAAGCTTCTCGAGACGGTCGCTGCCAACGCAGAGATGGTCCTGAAGCGCACGGGGATCATGGAGAGGCTGAGGAGCGAGTCGTCTGCCCGGATGTTCGAGGCGTACCACGACCACCTCACCGGGTTGCCCAACCGGGCCAATTTTTCCCAGAGGCTCGAAAGGGTGATCCGCGAGGCCAGCAAGGAGACCCGAGTCGGGTTGTTGCTCTTGGACCTCGACGGGTTCAAGCAGGTGAACGAGACACTTGGGTTCAGGGTGGGGGACGAGATGCTGGCCAAGGTCGGGCGGCGGCTCGCGCGCCTGGCGAAGCCGGGCGCACTTGTAGCCCGCGTCGGGGGGGACGAGTTTGTGCTCGTGCTGGAGGACGCTCCGAGCGACCAGGAGTGCATTGCCAAAGCCGAAGAAATGGTCGCCGTCGCCAGCCGCCCGATGACGATCAACAACTTCGAGCTGGTAGTCGGGGCAAGCGTGGGTGTGGTTGTCGAGCCGGCTCGCCAGACAAACGCCGGCAGGCTCCTACGCAAGGCGGACGTAGCCATGTACCGGGCCAAGAGCCTGGGCGGCGGCGCCAGCATGTACGAGGCCGCCTCCGACTCCTCGTCGCTCAGGCGCCTAAGCCTCGCCACTGAGCTGCGCAAGGCCTTGGAGGCCGGCGAACTGCAGCTGCACTACCAGCCTGTTATCGAGGTGGCGAGCGGTTCTGTGATCAGCTTCGAGGCGTTAGCCCGTTGGTCGCACGACCAGTACGGCCCGATCGCTCCCGATGAGTTCATACCCGTAGCCGAGCGAAGCGGCCTCATCGACGCGCTGACGTGGTGGGCCCTGGAGTCCGCACTCGATCAGCTGAAGGAGTGGCGCGCAGTTGTCCCCGGCCTTGGGATGGCCGTCAACCTGTCTGCACGAAGCCTCGCTTCGCCCGGCCTCGTGCAGCGCGTCGAGCGCCTGCTGTCGAGTGCCCACCTCGTTCCCAACGCCCTCCGCCTCGAGCTGACCGAAAGCTCGGTCACCTCTGATGCAGGGCACGGCGTGATCGCCGACTTGAGCGCGCTTGGCGTGCGGCTCTCTATCGACGACTTCGGCACCGGCTACTCGTCCCTCTCGCGGCTCCGGGAGTTGCCATTCGACGAGGTGAAAATCGACAAGAGCTTCGTCTCGGACATGTGCCTCGCAGAGGATGACGAGGCCGTCGTGCGTTCGATAATCCATCTTGCCCAGGGCCTCGACAAGGTGGCCACGGCCGAAGGAGTGGAGGACAAGAGGACTTTGGAACGGTTGGCCGCGCTCGGCTGCCACGCCGCCCAGGGGTACTACCTGTCCAGGCCCCTTCCCGCGCAGCAGTGTTCCGGCCTGCTTTTGGCCTCCTACTCACCTCGAGGGCCGCGGGGCGTGCCTGACCTCGGCACTGCTGCCTTGGGCGCTGCCAGCTCGGGAACTGCCAGCTCGGGAACTGCCAGCTCGGGAACTGCCAGCTCGGGAACTGCCAGCTCGGGAACTGCCAGCTCGGGAACTGCCAGCTCGGGAACTGCCAGCTCGGGCGCTGCTACCTTGGGCATTGCCAGCCTGGGCAGGGCCGCCTTGGAGGAGACGGGCTCGGGAAGTGCTGGGGCGGGAGAGGAGACGGGACCGGGGCACGAACCGGGTCGTCGGCGTTCTTGAAACCTGGGCTGAGCTGAGGGAGGCGAGGGCCGGTAAGAGCTGGTCGGCACGGGTGATGACCTCGTCGTGGGGGATGCTGGCTCGCCCAAAGACCGTCTGCCCGCGGGCATCTCGTGCCCACAGGCAGACGGCCAATCCCTGGCGAGCTCTCGCAGGGGAGGGGGGACCCAGCGGGCTCAGCTAGGGATGGCGGTGAAAGATCGATCTCCCGGTACTTCTTCCGGCGTCGGCCCGAGGCACTTGAGGAGGAACAAAAAACCTAGCCGTCGAAGTTTTGGGGGTTTCCGGTGAGAACTCCTTTCGCCACCACCAAGCGTCGCGCCCGCCCTTGAAGGACGCCTGAGGGCAACCTGAGGTTCTCCTGAATGCGTGGAGCAGGTCCTGGCCCGGGCGGGGGTGCCTGCTGAGCGCGGCGATGCGCTAGGAGCTGAATCTGGGGAAGCTCCGGGAACCGAATGTGGGGAGACCTCGCCAACCGCCTTTGGTAAATCGTTTGGTCACGGCGCCCTCATGGCGTAGCCTGGTTAATACCGACACGACGTGGCATTTTGGAGAGGAACAGCGAGCTGGTGGTAGTAGGGGGAAGAAGTGCAGGTGGAGGACCCGCACGGTCGGATGTAGCGGACAGCAAGCGCCGGGCACGGGAGGGCTGGGCGTACATGAAGCGTGCCATGGACGGGCACTGGCCGGTGCTGTTCCTGTCGGTCGGCTGCGCGCTGGTGGCTTCGAGCGCGATGGCTGTCACGCCATTGCTCCTGGGCGATTCTGTGAACGTTGGCCTGCTCGGCCACCACTGGGGTCGCTTCGCGCTCTACGTAGGCGCGATCGCCGTGCTCGGGATTGCTCAAGCCCTCGCATCGCGCGGCCGGCGCTGGTGGAACGGGGTGGCGTCGCGCGAGGTCGAGTCGGAAATGCGTCGCGCGTTCCATGACCACCTCCTTTACCTCGACGTCGCGTACCACTCGAACGTAAACCGCGGCCAGTTGCTTTCCCGTGTCACGAGCGACCTCTTCCAGATACAGGCTGTGGTGGCTTCTGCCCCCTTCTGGGTGGGCAACGCTGCGCTCGCGCTGACGGTCGGTGCCATCATGATCTCCACCAACCCAGTCCTCGCGCTGGTGGCGCTGGCGACGGCCCCGCTCGTCGCGATCACTTCCAATAAGTTCTCCAAGCGCGTCCGCGAGGCGATCTCGGACCTCCAGCGCCAGCGCGGTGGCCTCGCTGGCGTGGTCGAAGAGACGATCTCGGGTGTGCGGGCCGTGAAGGGGTTCGGCGCTGAGCCGGAGATGGACAGGCGTCTCGGAAGGAGTGCCGATGCTGTGTGGCGCGATGCCATGCGGGTGGTACGGACGAGGGCCCGCTACCTACCGACCCTCAACACCGTGCCGATGGTCGAGCTGGCGGCCGTCAACTGGGTGGGCGGCTACTTGGTGCTGCACCACAGCCTTAGCGTCGGCATGCTTGTCGCGTTCAACGCGTACCTGGCGAACCTTACGGGGCCGCTGCAGTCGATCGGCGGCTACATAGTGATGTTGCAGCGAGCGGTTGTGTCGGGCCACCGGCTCGGTTCGATAATCAGCAGGCAAAGCGCCGTTCCCGAGCCATCCGACCCGCGAAACCTGCCACCTGGCCCCGGCGCCATCGAGTTCTCCGGCGTCAACTTTGCGTTCCCGGTGCCCGCTGGTGCGGAAAGTGCCGCGGGGAATCTTTTGGAGAACGGAGTGAGGGACGGCCCGAACAACGCGGGTTCGAAGAACGTCTTGGAGAACGGTAAGGGGAGCGAGCCGGCCGAACCCGAGAGCGAGGGTCCAAAACTGGTGCTGAGGGGCTTCGACATGTCGATCGAGGGCGGAGAAGTGGTGGCGATGGTCGGGCCTACTGGTTCGGGCAAGACCACGGTGCTGTCCTTGCTTGCGCGGCTCTACGACCCCGACCAGGGCGCTGTCAGGGTTGACGGCGTCGACCTCCGCCGGCTCTCGCTTGCCAGTGTGCGCGCCGCGGTCGCCGTGGTGTTCGAGGACAGCTTCCTCTTCAACGACACGATCGCCGCAAACCTTCGGGTTGGGCGGCCTTCGGCGACCGAGGTTGAGATGGCTTCGGCCGCGCATCTCGCGCAGGCGGACGAGTTCATCGCCGAGCTCCCGCTCGGCTATGACACTCCAGTCGGCGAGCGCGGGCTCGGGTTGTCGGGCGGCCAACGCCAGCGCCTTGCCTTGGCCCGGGCGCTCCTCGCCGACCCCCGCATCCTGGTGCTCGACGACGCCACGTCTTCGGTGGACGCGCCGAGGGAGCTCCAGGTCGTCCGAGCCCTTGCAGAAGCACGGGCGGGCAAGACGACGCTCATCATTTCCCATAGGCCGGCGACGATCGCGGTGGCGGACCGGGTGATCCTGGTCGAGGACGGCCGCGTCATGGCAGAAGGCTCACACGAGTCCCTGCTGGCGAGCTGCGCGCGCTATCGCGAGGTGCTCGGGATGGAGCCGGCCGAAGGGGACCGGCAGGGGCGCCGGTATGAGGGGCGCCGGTATGAGGGGCGCCGGTATGAGGGGCGCCGGTATGAGGGGCGCCGGTATGAGGGGCGCCGGTATGAGGAGCCTGCCATGAAGGGCCCCACCAGGCCATGGGCCAGGCTCGGGCGGCGTCCCGGTGTGGGGCCGGCGCCGGCCAAGAGGGCTGAGAGGGCTGAGAGGGCAGCAACACTGCGGGCCAACCGTCCAAAGCGGAGCCGGATCGAAGCGCCTCCTGGGTTCTTGAAAATGGTGTTCGCTTCGCTCCGTCCCTACAGACGGCGGATAGCGGCCGCGGTGGTGGTGCTGCTTGCGGCCCTGGGTGCGACGCTGGCCGGTCCGGCGCTCGTCGGCTACGCGATCAACAACGGCCTCGTGCACCATCACTCGATGCGGGTCATAGACATCGCAGGGGCGCTCTACGTAGCGATGGCGGCGGTCTATTTCGTGCTCACGCGCGTCCAGACGCTCATGGTCTCGGGGACCGGCGAGGCCTACTTGAACGAGCTCCGCAAGAGGGTCTTCAGCCACCTGCTCGCGCAGCCGCTCGGCTTTTTCGAGTCTGAAAGCTCGGGCCAGCTCGTCTCCCGCATGACTGCCGACATTGACGTGCTGGAGAGCCTCGTACAGAGCGGGTTGTCCAGTTTTGTGACGAGCGTCGGGCTCTTCATCTCCGTGATGATCGTGCTGATAGTGATGTCCCCACTGCTCTGGCTGGTGGTCGTCGTGTCGCTCGTGCCGGCCCTGGTGGCGGCCGCGCGGTACCGGACGACCTCCTCCAAGGCCTACGGGGCGGTCCGCGAGCTGATCGGGGACGCGCTCGACACTTTGGACGAGAGCCTCGCCGGCGTGAGGGTCGTGCAGGCGTTCCGCCAGGAGGAGGCGACGATCGAGCGCTTCAAGGAGGTGAACGGTTGCCAGCTCGAGGGCGAGCTGGCAACCGTGCGCATCTCCTCGCGCTTCTTCCCGAAGATCGAGCTGTCGGGGGTTATGAGCAGCGTCGTGGTGCTGATCGCGGGGGCAATTATGGTGAACGCGCACCTGACCTCCGTGGGGACGGTGGCGGCGTTCGTGCTTTACCTGGCCAATCTGTTCATTGCCATCTCTGGGCTCTCGCAGCTTTTTGACCTGCTGCAGTCCTCCGGGGCGGCGCTCAAGACGGTCTTCAAACTGCTCTCGCTCGACCCGGCGATGGTGGACCCGAGCGACCCCGTGCCGCTCCCCGAGCGGGGCTCGCTCGAGCTGGATTGCGTCGCCTTCGCGTACGGTCTGGGCTCCGAAGAAGACGGCACCCCGGAAGGCGCTGACACCCTCGAAGAGCGCCTCGTGCTGGACGGCGTCGACCTGCGTATCGAAGCGGGGGAGCACCTCGCTTTGGTGGGGCCGACGGGCGGGGGCAAGTCGACGATCGCCAAACTGGCGGGGCGCTTGTACGACCCGCTATCGGGCGCTGTGCGCTTTGGCGGGGTCGACCTCCGAGAGGCCCTGCTCGCTCACATCAGAGAACGGATCGTGGTGCTGCCCCAAGAGGGGTTCCTCTTCCGTGGCACGGTACTCGAAAACGTCGCCCTTGGCAGGCCCGGCGCCACCCTTGAGGAGGCCCGCGCCGCCGTGCGCAAGCTTGGCCTCGAGGAGTGGGTCGCCAGCCTGCCTGAGGGGGAGAACACCGACGTTGGGGAACGGGGCGGCCACCTGTCGGCTGGGGAACGCCAGCTCGTGAGCCTTGCGCGGGCCGCCCTGACGGAGCCGGCCGTCCTCATCATGGACGAGGCCACGTCGAGTATCGACCCCGGTACGGAACGCCAGGCGGAAGCAGCGCTCGAGCGGCTCGCCCGGGACAGGACGGTGATAGTGGTCGCGCACCGGCTGACCGCGGCCGAACGGGCAGACCGGGTGGCTGTGGTGCGCGACGGGACGCTGGCCGAGGTGGGGAGCCACGACGAACTGATCGAGGCCGGCGGCCACTATGCGCGGCTGTTCGAGGCGTGGAGCGAGGGCGCGCTGGCCGAGAACTGAACGCCGCCCATTCCGGCGCTTGGCCAGCCCCGCCCCGGCTCCCTGCCAGGTCGGTCTCGCTAGTGGCCTTGACCCGAATGAGAAGCCGCCAGGTCGGCGGCTTCCAGGAGGGCTCGTGCCAGTTCCCGTGCAGAGCCTGGGTCGAGCTCGACCGCCACCCGCGCCGAGGGGCCAAGCGAACGGTTGAGGAAGTCGACGTTAACGGTGTGCTCTGCCGGCGCATGGACCGGGTGGTCGTAGTAGACCGAGGCCTCACGTAGCGTGAACCAGCCATCTGCCCCTTTGCCGCTGCTGTCCCTAAGCTCCAGGTGCTCGGTGTGGTAAGTGCACATCGCGCGCAGCCTCAGTCAGGAGCCCAGGTGGCGGCCGAAGAACGCTGTGACCTGCTTCCACCCGTCGAGTGCGGCCTCGACACGGTAGGAGGGCCGGTCGACGTCGAAAAAGGCATGGCCTGCGCCGGGGTAAGAGTGGAACTCGTGGTCCTTGCCGTGGGAGGTGAGCTCCTTGTCTAGGGTCGCTACCTCTTCTTGAGAGGGGAACTTGTCCTCCTCTCCGAACAGCCCGAGCAGCGGGCAGGAAAGGTCCTTCGACCGCCCGATGAGCGGCGCGAAGCTTAAGGGTGACCCTGGCGGTGCGCCGTGCACGACGCCTCCGGGATAGCAAGCCACGGCGGCATCGAGCTGAAGCGAGACGGCCGACAGGAAGCTCTGGCGCCCGCCGGAGCAGTAACCGACGGTGCCTACCTTCCCGTTGCACTTGGGAAAGCTCTTCAGGTGCGCCATGGCTCCGGCGACATCGCCGACCAGCCGTTCGTCGGGCACGCCGCCTTGGGCGCGGGCGGTCGCGGCGGCGTCGTCGGGGGCGGCGCCCGGTGCCTCACGGTGGTAAAGGTTCGGCATGAGAGCGACGTAACCCATGGCGGCGAAGCGGCGAGTGATCTCCTTGGTGCTCCTGTCGTAGCCGGGCATGTGGTGGATCACTACGACGCCGCCGTAGGGGCCGGAGCCCCGGGGCTCGGCGAGGTAGGCCTCGATCTCGTCCCCCCCGTGGCCCTTGATCGTGATCGTCTGTGCTTCCAGGTCGCCTGGCATGTCATGGCTCATGCAGCCGACCATAGTTCCGCGGCTAGAGGTTCCGGTGACTCGGAGGTTCCGGGGATGGGGAGGTTCCGGGGATGGGGAGGTTCCGGGGATGGGGAGGTTCCGGGGATGGGGAGGTTCCGGGGATGGGGGGGTTCCGGGGATGGGGAGCCCGGGGCCTTCCGCGCCGGCGGTCTGGCGCCGGAGGAGACGGAGCGCACGGAGCCGCGCCCGACCAGCGGGCGAAAGCGGACGTCGGGGTTCCACAAGCTAGGACACCACGGCTTCACAGGGTAGGGCTCCCCAAATGACGAAGGGACCGCCTCGGGATGAGCTGTGCCAAGATGTCGCGATGGCGACCCCAAGGAAGTTATTCTGGGTTGGGCGCGGCTGCGGGCGGCGGCCCCGTCGCGCAGCTGCGGTTGTATGTGCCGTGTGCACCCTGGCTGTGGCAACGGGGGGCCCGTCGGTCTCGGCGCAACCTCTGGCGCGTCCGGTTGCACAAGTGGCGGCTCAACGGGAGGCTAAGTACCTCGAGGCCGGGGCGACGCCAGCGGCGAGCGGGGCGAGCGTCCCCAAGACCAAGGCCGGGTCGCAACTGGCGTGGCTCCTACAGGCGATGAGCCATCTTCCTGTGCCCGTGGCCCAGGTGGACGCGCATTTCGACGCCGCGTACCTGTCCCAGACCCCACCCGCTCAAGTGAACGCCCAGCTGGAGAAATTGGGGCCCGTCACGCTTCAGTCCGTCGTGACGAGCCAGCGGGTTGGCCTTTCGGGTGTGGTCGAAACCAAGATCGGCACGGCGTACACGATCGACCTCTTGGTAGACGTCAACGGGCGCATTAGAGCGCTGCTGTTCCAGTCGTACCTGAGGTCATCTACTAGTTGGGCCGAGGTCGACAAGGCGGTGACGTCGGTCGCGCCGAAGGTGGGCCTGTTCGTTGGCTCGGTGACGGGTAACTCGTGTACGCCTCTGCACACGCTCAACGCGGCGACTCCAATGCCATTGGGCTCGGCCTCCGACCTTTACGTGCTGGACGCACTTGGCCAGGCGATTGCCAAAGGCAAGATCAGCTGGATACAGCGGGTGACGGTGACGGCGGGGACGAGGAGCCTTCCACCCGGGGCACTGCAGGATCTGCCGAATGGCAGCGGCAGTACGGTCCTGTCCGTAGCTTCCAAGATGATCTCGCTCGGGGACAACACCGCCACCGACATGTTGGTCACCCTGGTCGGAAGGAACGCTGTCGAAGCAGCCGTAAAGGGGTCGGGGGCGGCACATCCGGAACTCAACCAACCGTTCCTCACGACCCGCGAGCTATTTGCGCTGAAGGCCGATAACTGGCCGAAACTTGCGCAACGTTACCTGGCGCTGCCGGCGGCAAAGCGGCTGGCGTTCCTCCGGACGGTGGACGGCGTACCGCTCTCGGCCATACGGAAGGGTGCCTCGTCTTGGACCAAGCCACGTGACGTCAGCTCGCTGGGGTGGTTTGGTTCGGCGGAGGATGTGTGCCACGTCTTTGCCCATCTGTCTTCGCTTGCCCGCCAGGCCAAAGTGGCCCCGATCTCCCCGATGCTCGCGGCAAACGGGGGAGGACTGGCGCTCAACTCAAGCCAGTGGACGTCTGTGTGGTTCAAGGGGAGCTCCGAACCTGGCGTCCTGACGCTCAGCTACCTGGCCACAACGACCAAGGGCCAGAGCTACGTCGTGAGCGTGCTCGCGGAAAACGCCTCGCACACGATCGGCCCAACGGCAACGGGAACCCTTATAGGCGCCATCCGGGGTGCTTTCCAGCTAGCCGCCCGCTGAGCAGCGCCCGCTGAGCACCCGCCCGCTACGCCGGCGCTGGGGGTTGGGGTGGTAGTAGCCCCCGCTACGCCGGCGCTGGGTGGGCAGCCCCGCCCGCTACGCCGGCGCTAGCCATCCGAGTGAGCTGGGGTGGTGGCCGGGTCCTACGCGGCTGAACCGGGGCCGTCGTCACCGGGGCCGTCATAACGGGGGTAGTTGGCACCCGGGTAGTTGCCACTGGAGGAGTCGTGGCCAAAAAGTGCGCCTGTCGTCGTCCCTCCCGTGGGGCCCGAAGTTGCTCGGGGTGCGCCCAGAGAGGCCGGCGGGCTCGGCGGGGACGGATGCCATATGGTGCCGTTGGCTTGGACTTGGGTGACGTCGACGATGTGCTCCGCTGTCACTCCCGAGCTGCCGACCAGGCCCACCACAGTCACCTCGTCCCCTGTCTTGATTGACGCGATGCCGTCTTGGTCTGCGTAGACGACGGTTGTAGACACGACGGAATACTTTTGGCTGTAGCCATCAGCGCTCTTCACCGTGACCGAGGTGGACGATACTGCCTCGACGGTGCCCACCTGTGTGTCAAGGGTTTCGTACCCATTGGGGCCTTTGACGGTGTAGCTGCCGTGGACGACGCCGCCGGCGCCGATGCCGGGGAAGGCCAGAAACGCGCCGGGATGGAATCGCCCCCCTGGCCCGGGCCCGTCCATGGCCCACGTGAACCCGCCCCTTGGGACCCTGGCCGTCGACCGCAGGGCCGAGGGGCGGGCTGTGCTCGAAGCGAGCCGCGTGACGCCGCCCGAAGCGGTTGTCATGATTACGGCACCCGCGCCAGTGCCGGCGCCAAGTACGAGGGCCAGGCCCGCGGCGGTCTTGGTTACCCGCGAGCGATGGCGCTTCCGCGCCGTGCCGGGCGGGTTGTCGCCCCGCTCCCGGTCACCTACGGCACTGCCACCTACGGCAGCGGCGTCGCTTGTCGCGCTTTCGGCGGCCGAGCCGCCTGCCTCGTTGTCGGCGGCCGATCCGCCTGCCTCGGAGTCGGCTGTCATCCGACCTGAGCCTTCCAGGGGCTCTGTTGCTTCCCCGGCTCCAGGATCAGGCCCGGCGGCAGGCGGGAGGGGAGTCAAGCGGTAGAAGGTGGCGTCGTGCTCATCGGTCGTCATCGCTTCCTCCTTGCGCCGAACCTACTGTCAATCAGAAGTATCTGGCGGATAACTGAGAACGGGCTGAGTGGTTGCTGAGGTTGCTCCGAGGAGGCACGCGTGCACGTACACGAGCCCGCTGCACGCGGCGCCTTGCTGGCTGCTCACATGTCTCGGAACACCATGCCCGTACGGGGCTTGGGCCAGAAGAAGGTTGTTTTCGGTGGCATGCGCGCCCCCCCTCGCGCGATCGCTGCGATTTGGGCGACGCTTGCAGGACGGCACAGCACGGCTGCATTGAGGCGGCCCTCTCGCACGCCGGCCAGTGCGCCAGCCAGGTCGTGCTCGTAATGGAGCTGATGGGGGGGCAAGCCGACAAGCGCCGCGTCCACCCTGCTCGAGTCGACGTCGAAGGTCGCGCTCAAAGACCCTGGGCGGGGCACGGCCAGAAATGCTCCTGCGGGCGTAACGACGCCCACCGCGCCTGCGGCAGCCATCTCGTCGAGAAGACCTGGCCCAACGCTGACAGCCGTGCTGAGAATGAACTCGTCCCTGAAGGCGCTGAGGGGATCCGAGCCGGCGGGGAGGTTGGACACCGTCCTGTGGATCGCCATTACCTGGAGGGACTGGTCAGAGAGCTCGACCACGAGGGACATGACGGCCGCCGGCCCGAGGGCGTCGCTCCGACGGGCGAGAGCTTCTCCTCTTAGGCCACCGGTGGCGCGACCAGGGCCCCCAGGGGCCGTGCTCGCGGCGTCGCCGGCGCCCTGCCGCAAGGTATCGCCGGCGCTCGCCGCGGAGTTGGTTTCGGCCATGTAGGCGAGCGCAGTCTCGTAGCGGTGGTGGCCGTCTGCGACGAGGAGGGGGGCAGCCGATGTGAGCCTTGCGACGGCCTGGTGAACGGCTGGGTCGTAGAGCGGCCAGATTTCGTGGGTAACGCCGTCTTCGTCTAGCGCTGATGCCGCCGCTCCGGTCTTGGGGGCGGACGGGCCGGCTTCACCGAGGAGCTTAGATAGCCCCGGCTCGCTGCAGAGGCACCAGATCGGTGAGGTGTTTGCTCGTGTAGCGCGTATAAGTTCCAGGCGGTCCGTCTTGTCCTTGGGGGTGGTCTGCTCGTGGGGGAGGATCCCGTGGCCAGGGGCTTCAAGGACGAGGGCGCCCATAGCACCGAGCGTCTCGCGCTCCTTGCCGGTTGGGTCGCGATAGCTCATCCGGTAGGCATAGAGAGCCGGCTCGGCGTCCCTTCGAAGTACCCCGTCGCGTTCCCATTTTGCCAGCAACGCCGCTGCTCCTGCGTAGTCGCCGGCGGGCAACTCCACTCGGACTACGTTGTAAGGGCTGCGAGCGATCAGTTCAGCGCGCTGGAGCCCGTTGATCACGTCGTAGGGCGGGCAGACCACGTCGCTCAGCAAAGCGATGGCGGGGTTGGGGCGGAGACCTCGGAACGGGAGGAGGCGCGGCATGCTACCTGGCTAGCAAGCGCCGGGCGTCCCCGGCAAGAGGGAGCACGCGCGCCGGCTCAGCCGCAGCCAACCCGAGCCGCCGAAGGGGACCGGCGCCACGTCGCCCCAGTCAGCGTCGCAGGAGCCACTACGGTGGTCTCGTGAGCGGCTCGCTGGCACATGCAGGTCGTCGATGGAGCTGAGGGGTCTCGGGCCCAGCCAGCCAGACGACCAAGCGGGCGGATCCATAGCCTGGGGTCCTTCGGCGACGGGGGAGGGGGCCGGCGCCCCGCAAACGGCCGGGGAGGCACCTCCCGGGTTATCGCCAAGCAATGACGCTTCCTACTGGTGGCCAGAGGAGGGCGCTTCGTACCCGCGCACGTTCTCCCCTGAGTGGGGGTTGGCTCGAGCTCCGGGGTCGCCGGACGCGATCCGGCCGGGGAGCGACACGCAGGCGGGGAGCGACTCGCAGGCGGAGTGGGCACCTAGGGGCGCTCGTTCAGCGCATGGAGCCCGCAGTGGCCGGACCGAGCCGCAGGGCAAGCCCACCGGGAAGCTTCGCCGTGCCTGGCAGCGCTTCATCTCGGCGCTTCTGGCCGTGGGCGCGTTCCTTGCCAAGTTTGGCGCGCTCCTGCTCAAGCTCAAGTACATCGGGCTCGTCCTTTCCATGGGCATTTCTGTCGTCGCCTACACGCTGTTTTTTGGCTGGAGCTTTGCTGTCGGGTTCGTGCTCTTGATCTTCGTGCACGAAATGGGCCACGTGGTCGTGCTGCGCCGGCAGGGGGTGCCGGCATCAGCGCCCCTTTTCATCCCGTTCCTCGGCGCCTTCGTCAACATGCGCCAGATGCCAAAGACGGCTTATGAAGAAGCCGTGTCCGGGCTTGCGGGCCCTTACTTTGGGACGGCGGCGTCGGCGGTAGTAGCGATTTGGGGCAATGCCGTGGGTTCGAACTTCCTGCTCCAGCTCGGTGCGGTTGGCTTTTTGCTCAACCTGTTTAACTTGCTCCCAGTGCTACCCCTCGATGGAGGGCGTGCTGCCGCAGCCCTCCACCCGGTGCTGTGGCTGGTCGGGCTCGTTGGGCTCCTCGTGTGGGAGCTTTTCTACCCGAGCCCTATTGCCCTCATAATCTTGGTGCTTGGCGGCTTCGAGCTCTACCGGCGCTGGACGCGGCGAAAGAGCCCAGCGGCGATCGCCTACCACGCGCTATCGGCTCGCCAGCGCTTGGTCGTCGCCTCGATGTACCTGATGGTCGTCGCCGTTGCGGTCGCCGGGTTCCAGCTCACATACGTGGCGCGCGGGCTGTGACGGGGCCGTGGCTCAGAAAAAAGTGTCAATAGTGAGGCGCCGGGGCCCACTGTTGTTACTTTTTTGGCTCCCGGGGACCTCATTTTGTATCAACAGTGGACTTCGGTCAGCGACTATCAGCACTTTTTTGGGTGCGGCAGGCCCAACGGACCCCACGGCCCGCCCAACGGGCCCCACGGCCCGCCCAACGGGCCCCACGGCCCGCCCAACGGGCCCCACGGCCCGCCCAACGGGCCCCACGGCCCGCCCAACGGGCCCC
>JAJYMM010000001.1 GCA_021787035.1 Actinomycetes bacterium | reverse complement strand
CTCCAGGAAGCGCTGCCAGTCCTCGCCCGAGCGGAGCGCCGCCACCTCCTCGGCGAGCAGCGCCTGGGCTGCCCGCAGCTTCTCCTCGCTCCGTTCTCGCCACCCCGAGCTCTCTGGCCGCGACTTCGCCACCGAGGCACCTCCCCGCGGGCAGCACGCGTGCCCGTCCTACGGGTGAGGTGGGGGTGGTGCCAGGGGCGGATCGTTCATCGGGGGGGGCCGCCCTGTGGTTGGCGCCGGCAGGCGTGAGACCCGGCCCTCGTCTCCCGCGGTCACGTTACAAGCACAGCTTGGCCTCGGGGCTCACGGTGGCAGCGGCACTGGAGGTGCGGGGGCTCCGGGGACCGGGGCCCGGGATTGCGCCACTCTCCATGGGCCGTGACCGTCACAGAACCAAACCGCGCTCTTCGGAGGGTGCACCCGCCCAGACGCCACCCAGACTCCGGTGATGCCAGAAGGCAGTCGAGGGCCGGACTGGGTTGGGGGTGCCGGGTCGAAGTGCAGCCGCATCGCCGGAGCATCCTCAAGAAAGACAAAGAGCCACCGGTGGGGTCCCCCGCCGTCTGCGGCGAGCTTCGTCTGGTTGTCGAGCTTGTCGAGCTGACTCTGCGCGGCGCTCGTGACGAGTCCTTCACCGAGAGCTCCACCCGGGGCGGCCGGAATGATAGACAGCCGCCCTAGCCGGCACGGGCGGCTGTCGAGGAATGCCACTCCGCGAGTGGAGAGTTCCTCCTCTAGAGGAGAGACATGAGGGAGGGCGAGTCCGTTTCCCAGCTCTCTGAAGCCGGGCGGATAGTCGAGCTTCTCGAGCTGCACGAGGGCTTTCGGCAGCGTCACGTAGAGGCCTCGTGGTCCGTTGAGCGAGACCTTGAGGTTACGAAGGAACACGGTCCAACTGCGCCGGAGTTCAGTGACCAGCTGTGGCTTTGAGGCGGCATCGAGCTCTCGTCTTGCCTGGTCGACGTTCGACGTCACCTCAAGGAGCCCGATTGGCTTGCCAGCGAGGTCGCGAAGCTCGAAGTCCGCGACCGAGCTCTTCTTCCCATCGTCCAGTCTCTGGCACCGAACGTTGGTACGCTCGGCCACTATCCGGGCAGCACGGTCTTCGTCTCCAACGTTCACCATGGTCTACGCGGCCATAAGGCGCGATTTACCTGGTCAGCGCGATTCGTCTTCTTCACGCACTCCATCACAGGTCCAATATATCCACTCCAGGTCGGCCGTGGAGATCATATCCAGGCAGGCTAGCGCTCTGGCATGTAGGTTGGCGGGCTCAACCGGTCGATGTGCATGATGAACCCCGGGCCCGGACGGCGGGCAGCGATGGCGATCTTCAAGGCGTCGCAGACCAACGACGCTTCCATGTGATCAGCGATGGCCCAGCCGACCACCCGCCGGGAGGCCAGGTCGATGACCGTGGCCATTCTGTGGAATACGCCGCTGGCGAAGTCCACAGAATCCTTGTTACGTAAGGAATAGTTCGCTCCGCTCGTATTCCACGTAACTTATAGGTAGCCCCAGCCCTCCCAGGTGCGCAGGTAGGTGATGTCACCGACGTAGACCCGGTCGACCTCGACGGTCCCGGGCCCGAACGCCCGCTTGATCAGATCGACCGCGGCCTGTGCGTCAGGGTCGGCGATGGTGGTGCGCTTCCACCGACGCTTGCAACGCCCCGCCAGGCGCCGGGCGGCCATGATCCGAGCAACCCGCTTGCGAGAGACGTGGTGGCCCTCCCGGCACAGCTGGGCGTGCACCCGAGGACAGCCGTGGACGCCCCGGGAGCTCTTGTGGATCTCGGCGATGCGCTCCCCCAAGGCCTTGTCGTCGATCTCGCGGCGGGAGGGCTGGTGGCGCTGCCAGTCGTAGTAGGCGGACCAGGAGACCTCCATGAGCTCGCACGCCTTGGCGACGTTACGACGCTCGGCCTTCTCCGCCTCGATGAACGGGTACGCGCTCACCGGGTCTCCCGGGCGAAGAAAGGAGGATGTCCCGAGTTCCGTGGAACTTCGGTGACGGCCGGTGGCCTGTTTCAGGCCACGTTCGTAGCGTAGTCGTGGGGGGCGACGGTGTTGCCTTGGCGGCGGGCGATCTCGGCGTCGAGTGCCCGGCGGAGGGCTGGGAGGTGGAGGTGGCCATTGACTCGGCGGAACTGCTTGGCGGCTTCGCCCAACCCGGCCGCGCACCAGCGCAGCGCCATGATGCCTGACGACCAGTTCTTCACGTTGGCGGAGTGGTCACGGCAGATCTCGATCATGGACTCGATGGCGTTGGTCGATCGCAGGGTGCGGGCCAGGGTCGGGGGCACGCCGAGGCGTAGCACGGTGAGGGTCTCGTCGAGCCCTTCGCGTAGGGACGCTGCCGCGCCGGGGTGCTTGTGGTCGAGGCCTCGGGCGAGGTCCTCGAGGGCGGCGAGAGCGGTGAGGTGGTCCCCGGATCGGTAGGCGGCGTGCATCTTGGCGGTGACCGTGGCCGCCACGGCGTCGGGGAGCTTCGCTTTGACGTTGCGGACCTAGTGTGCTGCTCCTGAAGTTCGTAGGATAATGTGGTCATGGCTGAGACGGGGCGGAGGCAGCGGCGGAGACGCGCTCGCAGTACCGGGCCAGTGAGTCGAGGATCTGGTCGGCGGTCTTCACCCA
>JAJYMM010000131.1 GCA_021787035.1 Actinomycetes bacterium | reverse complement strand
GCCCTGCGCCTGACGCCTGACGAATGGATGATCCCGCTGTTTGCTGACCTGGCCCCACGGCCCTTCGGCCAGTCGCTGGCGGGCAAGAAGCGCGACGTCCTCGAGGGCCGGCTGGTCTGGTTGGCTCTCCGCGCCCTGCAACTCGGTACCAACGTTGTCCTCGACTTCGGCGTTTGGGCCAGAGATGAGCGGTCTGCCCTCCACCACCTGGCCCTGGCTGCCGGTGCTCGCTTCCAGCTTGTCTACATGGAAGTCCACGACCATGAGCAAGCCCGGCGGGCCCAGGAGCGCAACACCCGAGAACCTGCAGCGGCCTTTGCCATGACGCCGGCGGAACTGCGGGTATGGCGCCAGCGCTTCCAGGCACCGGACGAGGCGGAACTGATCGCGTGCACCCCCGGTTCTTCTCCTCCCGGCTACCCGTCCTGGGAGGAATGGGCAGCTGAGCGTTGGCCTACGTCGCGGCCATGACACATCTGCGAGGCGTTCCGCTGGTGACTGCCTGGCTTGCCATTGCCACAACCGGGCTCATTATCTGCCGGCCAAGCGCGAGGTTGTAGCAGGTGTGCTACGTTTGGAGCATGGTTGACGTTGCCTCCCGAGAATTGCGCAACGACACCCGGGGCTTGCTGCGCCGGGTCGAAGCAGGCGAAGACGTAGTGATCACTGTCGATGGGCGACAGGTTGCCGTGCTGCGGCCGATCGGCCACCGTCGACGGTGGCTGTCAAGCCGTGAGTTCGTGCGCCGCTTTTCGGGCCGCCAAGCCGATCCCGCCCTGGCTGAAGAGCTCCGCGAGCTGGCGCCCGACACGACCGACAACCTGCGGTGAGTCGCGGCATAGCCGACACCAGCATCTTCGTCGCCAGTGAGTCCGGCCGCCCTTTGGCCGAGGCCGGCCTGCCCGACGAGCTGGCACTCTCGGTGATAACGGTCGGCGAGCTGCGCGCCGGGGTACTGGCTGCGGTGGACGTCGAGACCCGCGACCGCCGACTGACAACGTTGAGCGAAGCACTGGCCCTAGATCCCTTGCCCGTAGACCAGTCCGTCGCTGAGGCCTGGGCACGCCTGCGCGTCCTGCTGCGGGACATGCAAAAGCGGATGCCAGTCAACGACTCTTGGATCGCCGCCACGGCCATGTCGCTAGGTGTGCCGGTCGTGACCCAAGACGAGGATTACGTGGAGGTGCCCGGGCTCGAAATCATTCGGGTCTGAGCTGGGGCCGAGACGACCGGCTTCGTCGGCGCCGAAGTGTTCCCCACTTCGAGTTGCCCGCCGAGCTCGCTTAGAGGTTTTTGGGCGGAGCCCGATTAGTCGGCTGCGGTCGAGGAACCCGGAACCCCACGCCAACGGACGTCTCGATCAACTGAGGTTCCCCCAACTTGCGACGGAGCCGGCCGACGGTGACCGCGACCGTCTTGGTGAAAGGGTCGGCGTTCTCGTCCCATACCGTCTCGAGTAGGCGCTCAGCGCTTAAGTAGCCAGGCGATGCTGCCATGAGCGCCTCAAGCACGGCGAGCTCCTTGCCCGAAAGCTCTAGCGGGCGCCCGTCGCGCCGGGCGAGGCGGGCCACACAGTCGAGCTCCACTCCACCGGCGCGGAGGATCCGAGGCTGAGCACGAGGCTGACGGCGGGCCAGGGCGCACACCCTCATCACCAGTTCGGGGAAGTCGAACGGCTTCACCAGGTAGTCGTCTGCGCCCAGGCGGAGCCCGTCCACCCTTTCTTCGGGCGAGGCGGCCCCGCTCAGCATTAGCACCATCGAGCGCTCGTTGGAGGTGCTGATCATCTGGCAGAGCCTGTCGCCCGGGACCCCCGGGAGCGTGCGGTCGAGCACGACCACGTCGTAGCTGTTCACGCCGAGCTTGCCAGCCGCCTCGGTGCCGTCGTAGGCCACGTCGACCGCTATGCCCTGCCCCGAGAGCCCCTTGGCCACGAGGTCGGCCAAATTCCGGCAGTCCTCCACCACCAAGACCCTCAACCTGGTGCTCCTTCATCTGCCTCTGAGCTCGACCCCACAGGTGCCGCCTCGCGCCGGCCCCGGCGACGAATGTGCCGCCCGCGCGGTAGTGGTCGCACTTTTCGCGTCAGTGGTTGTGCAGCGGGAACGCACATGCGGCCGCTGCCCGCACGAACGCCGGCGACTTCTGGTCGACCGTGGCCGGGAAGACGAGGATCACGCCGTCGATATCGCTGATCACGCCATTGAAGCCGGACAGGTCCGACGGGAGCGACGTCCTCGGGTCTGGGAAATTGGATATGCCGTGGCGGCGCATGCACTGGGCGACCTTCAGCATCTGCGCCAGCGCCTTCGCGGACGGTGGCGGGCCGGAACCCGGGCCTGCTGGCAGGAACTTCTGGCACTTCGCTTGCGCCGCCTTGAACGCGGGCGACGAGCGGTCGGTCCCGGCGGTCAACGGGAAGCCCCCGCCGCTCGGGTCCGGGAAGTTGGGCACCCCGTTGGAGCGCATGCAATGGGCGAACTCCAGTAGTCGCGATGCGAGGTCGCCAGGGCCCGGCGGGCCCGTCGTCGACCCAGACGAAGGTGACCTAGGCGACGAGCGTTGCGGCTCGGCCGTGGTAGTCGAGCGGCTTGTCGCCGGCCCAGGTCGCCTCGAGGAAGTTCTAGGCGCAGCCTTCGTTGTCGAACCGATTGCCGCTACCCCTGGGCTCGTCGAGTGCCCGGCCCCGCAGGCCGACAAGCCGCAGGCCGCCAGCCCGGTCGCGGCCACCGCGAGAGCCCTGAACCTCCCTGGCCGCCCGTACCTCGCCGCCCGGCCTAGCCTCTTTAGGCGCTTCGCTCGGCTTACCTTGTCAGTGACCTCCACTGCCACGTCGTCGCCCTTGGTCTAGTCCCTGCGGGGCCCCCTGTTTTGGGCCCTCAGGTGCAATTGTGCTGAACAGAAGGTCACACCCGTGTCACACATGTGACCTCCTTGTGACCTGCGACTTGCGATGTTGTACTTGAACATGGCCCTGTCGAGGGGGCGCCACCGGACCGGCCGTACCACGCGGCACGGTTGCCACAGAAGGAGGAGCAATGAGGGTGCTGGTGGCAGAGGACCACGAACGCCTGGCTCGTTTCGTTGCAGCGGCGCTGCGCCGCCACGGGATGACAGTCGACCTGGCCCTCGATGGCGACGACGCCCTCGCGCGCCTCGGCGCCAACCGTTACGACGTTGTGGTCCTGGACCGGGACCTGCCCGGCACCCACGGCGACGACATATGCCGGGCCCTGGTTGCAGAGCGCTCCGAGAGCAGGGTCCTCATGCTCACCGCCGCCAGCTCCGTCAAAGACCGCGTCGAGGGGCTCGAGCTCGGGGCCGACGACTACCTGCCCAAACCGTTCGACTTGGCCGAACTGGTGGCCCGGGCCCAGGCTCTGGCGCGCCGCCCCGGGGCCGCACAGCCTGGCGCCTTGGGCTACGCCGACCTCGTCCTGGACCCGGCCAAGCGGGCCGCCACCCGGTCCGGGCGGCCCCTCGCCCTCCGCCGCAAGGAGTTCGACGTCCTGCAGTGCTTGCTAGTCGCCGAGGGAAGGCCGGTCTCGGCCGAGGAGCTCCTCGAGCGGGTATGGGACCTCGGCACCGATCCGTTCACCACGACCGTGAAAGCCACCGTCAACCGGCTCCGGGCCAAGCTCGGGGAACCACCGCTCATCGAGACGGTCCGCGACGCCGGTTACCGCATCGGAGGACAGTGATGCCCGCACTTGCTCTTCGGTCCAGCACCCCCGCCTGGCTGCGCTGGCCGAGACGGACTGCCCGCCTGCGGTTGAGCACCCTCTATGGCGGCCTCTTCCTCCTGTCCGGCGTCACGTTGCTCGCCATAACCTACGCCCTTTTCGAACGGGCGACCGCCTACAAGAAGCCGCACCTGCCGACGGTCCCGCAGACGCCCACCATCAAGCGCCTCCAGCAGCTGCACCTTTACGAGCCCCCGCTGGGCCCCGCCGCGTCCACGGTGTTGAAGCCCCAGAAGCAGCTGCCATTAGCTCTGTCGAAGCTGGCCAAGGACCAGTACCGATTGGTACAGGACCAACATGCCCTGGCGCTGCCGCTGCTCAAACGCCAGCTCGGGCTGGTGCCGCTCGGGTACCAGGTGGGGCAGTACCAGCACCAGTTGGCGCAGGATCAGCGCCTATTGACACGTGACCAGCACCAGCTGGCACAGGGCCACCACCAGCTGGTTAACGCCGCGCACCAGCTGGCCGGAGTCGTGCACCAGCTGGCCGCGCTTGGGCCTTCCGAAGCGGCGCAGCGCGCTTCGGACTCGCACCAACTCCTCGTCAACTCCGGCGTCGCCCTGGCCATCGTGGCCGTGCTCGCCATCGGTGCCGGATGGCTCGTCGCCGGGAGGATGCTGCGGCCCCTCCGGGCGATCACCCACACGGCACAGAGGATCTCCTCCACCAACCTGCACGAACGCCTGGCCCTCCAAGGCCCCCAGGACGAGCTGAAGGAGCTCGGGGACACCCTGGACGAGCTCTTCGGCCGGTTGGAGGCTGCGTTCGAAGCACAACGTCACTTCGTCGCCAACGCCTCCCACGAGCTCCGCACGCCGCTCACCGCCGAACGAACCATGCTCCAGTTCGCCCTCGATGATCCCCACACCAACCCAAGAACGTGGCGGTCCATCGCCGAAGAGCTCCTCGACTCGAACCGAGAGCAAGAAACCCTCATCGAGGCCCTCCTCACCCTCGCCAGCAGCGAAGGCGGGCTCGACCACCGCGAGCGCGCCGACCTCGCCGACCTGTGCCAAAGCGCCTTGGCGCGCCCAGTCCCCGCTGCTCGGCGCCTGGGCCTGGTCATGGAGACCGCACTCAGGCCGGGCCAGCTCGAAGGCGACCCCAGGCTCATCGAGCGCCTCGTCACCAACCTGGTCGACAACGCCGTTGGGCACAACGTCGAAGGTGGTCGCGTCTCTGTCTCTACGAGCGTAAGGGAGGGAAAGGCTGTGCTGTCGGTGGCCAACACCGGACCCGTTGTCCCTCCGGCCGAGCTCAACAGGCTGTTCCAGCCGTTCCAACGCCTCAATGGTCAACGGGTACACCACAACAACGGCCACGGCTTGGGTCTGTCCATCGTCAAGGCCATCGCCACCGCCCACGGCGCCACGATCACCGCCTCCGCTCCACCCGGTGGTGGGCTCTTTGTTGAGGTCGCGTTCCCGGCGCCGGCCCAGGTGCCAGCTCCCACCAAATCGCACAGACTCGGCGATTCGACCCATTGACAAGTTGCGGAGCCACGCTGATCTTGGCACGCCCCCGGGCCACCTACTCGCTCGGGCGGACTCGGAGTCGCTCCCTTCGTCGACGGCGTCCTCGTCGGGCCTTCGCCCGCCACAATTACCTTCACGTGCGTAGAGGGCGGGTGCCGCACCCCCGGGCGAACTCAGGCGGGGCGTGACTCACGCCCGCGGGACCGCTCGTATACCCGAGGGCCACGAGCGTGGCGCCAGCGTGGCGCTGAGCGCCCGACGACCGTCGGGCACCAGCGACTATCGCCTTTCCTCGCGCTGGCGAGCCTTGGAGGGAGCCTCGGTCACGACTTTTGCCGACCACGGTGCGTCGTCTGCCGCCCCAAGCTCCTGGGGTCGTCTGGCGCCGAGGACCGCGCTCCCCAGCAATTCCGCCGCTTGCCGGTCGCGCTGCCCCAGGGCATGGGAGTAGACGCGCAGTGCCACAGCTGGGTCGGCATGGCCGAGCCGGGCGGCAACCGTACGCACGTCCACGCCCTGGCCGATCAGCTCCGTGGCCGAGAAGTGGCGTAGCTCGTGAAAATGTCCCGCGACACCACGTGATTTCGCGAGCCGGCTGTAAGCAAGCGAGAGGCCGTCAGGTAGGCACGGCTGCGACCCGTCGGCACTTCGCGAGAGGACGTAGGCGTCGGCGACCAGGGTCGTGCCGACCTGCTCGGCGAGCGCCTCTTGTTCCGCGCGTCGCTTTGCCAGCAGGGCCCCCAAAGCCTCGTCGATGCTCACGTCCCGGCGCTGGTGCGTCTTGGCCGGGCCGACCGTGGCTACCCGGCGCAGCACGGTCAGGGAGTGCCTGATATGCAGTACCCGCTTCGGCCAGTCAACGTCGCTCCAATGCAGGGCGCACAGCTCCCCGCGCCTCGCGCCCGTGACGGCTGCCAGCGCGACGGCCGTCGCGAGGACGGCGTTGCCCTCGCTCTCCGCGGTGCTGATGAGCCGCTGCACCACCTCCACTGCCGGCGCCGAGACAACGGTAGGTGTGGGCCCAGGCGGCGTGGCCCTGTCGGCCGCGCTGGCGGCGACCATTCCCCACCTGACGGCACGGTCCAGGGCCGCGTGGACCACGGCGTGGCGCCTGCGAACCGATGATGGCGACGGGCCTCGGCCGAGCAGGTCCGCGTAGAGGCGGTCGAGGTGGCGGGCGGTCAGCTTGTCGACCCGTAGCGCGCCAATTACCGGCCGGATGTCATGGTCGATGGAGCGCCGGTGCTCCTCCATCGTGTACCCCGAACGCATCGGGGCGATGTCGTCGAGCCAGCGGTCCAGCAGCTCGGATACGCTACCGGGGTGCTCCGCGGCGAGTTGTCCCTGCTCCAGTTCGACCACGAGCTTCGCCAGCTCGCGCTGGGCCGCCCGTTTGCCGCCGTGGACGGTCCGCGACACGTACCGGCGGCTACCGGCACCACGGCCGGTGGACACACGGACCCGCCACACGTGATCCCCGCGCTGTTCGATCTCACCCTTCACGGCGCCTCCCGTCCCGGTAGTCTCCCAAAAGTCTCCCAGAGGCACTTTGACCATGTACGCTGGGCTCGATCAAGAAGAAAGTTCCAGGTCGCAGTGTATAAGCCCGAGTAGCTCAGTCGGCAGAGCGACGCACTCGTAAAGGGCTTCGGGCGGTCTGCCACGGTGGCCACATAGGGCTTGACCAGGGGTTTATTTGTCTGATGCCCGGCCCAGAAGGGGCCTCAGGGCAACAAATGGCGGCAGTTGTTGCCCTAAAAGTTGCCCCGCGGGGCGTCGAGCGACGCCTGGGGAGCCCGGCCAGACGGTAGGTACAATTGGGGGGATGGCAAAGACCGCAGAGGTCCATGCGATGGTGGGGCTGGACGGGTCGCTTCTGGTTGGTGCCACGGAGCTGGCCGACGCCGGCATCCACCCTGGCGACCCAGTGGTGGTTGTGCCAGCGCGCCGGCGGCGGGTCCGGTCCATGTTGGGTATCCATGACCGGGGGACGGATTTCGGTATCGAGGACCAGCGTGCGATCCGGGCTGAGATGGCTGCCGGCCTGGGCGAGGACCTTACCCGGTGACCGAGGCCACCACGGCGGTGGTGGCTGACACGCACATCGTCATCTGGTACGTGTTAAACCCAGCGAAGCTGAGTTACGAGGCGACCGCGGCGCTCGAACGGTGCGTAACTACGGACGAGACGATCCGGGTCAGCGCCCACTCCCTGATCGAACTCGTTTATGCGGTCGAGCGGGCAAACAACCCCTTCAGCGAGGAGGACCGCCAAGCGGTGCTCGGTACGCTCGCCGCGGAGGACTCGCCCTTTCAGGTGGTTCCCGTCACGGCCGAAATTGCCAACAGGGTGGCCTCGGTCCCCCGGACAGCGAACGCCGACCCGGGTGATCGCATCATCGTTGCCACGGCTGAGGTCCTTGGGCTGTCCATTGTCAGCGCCGACCCCAAGTTCCCTGGCATGACGGAGCTGACCGTCATCGCGTGAGGCGGGCGTGGTGACCCCACCATCGCCGCTCTTGCTCGTTCGTGGCGTCGGGTTGTCCTCCCTACATTCCGAGGACCAGCACCGACTCCGGGGTGGCCGTCGCCCGACGGTCCAACGGAGGAACTTTTGTGGTCTACGACGCAGGCGCTACGCCACGGCGCTGGGATACCCAGAGCTGACCGCCCAGCTACAGAAGGGGCGTGGCAGCAGGCCTACTCCTCGACGACGAAGCCCGCCTCACCCTCCGAGACATGTTCCTGGAAGAGCTTGCAGCAATTGTCGCCGAGACGGACCTCGATGAGTTGCGCAATCTCACCAGCCACGCCGTTGCTGTTCTGTGGACTCAAGACCTCGCACGCGACACCCAGCGGCAACCGACGCTCATTGAGCGGTTTACTTCTCTGAGTGCATCGCTCGAGTGCATCGCTCGAGTGCATCGCTCGAGTGCATCGGGTCACAGGTGATGAGCCGGCGAGCTTCCCTCCTGATCCGCCAGCGCCGCCGGGGGTCGGGGTACGGAAGCGTCCCCTTGAGAGCGGGGCCGATGACCGAATTCCAGACGGTCTTTGTCGCCTCCCATCGTGAGTGCACTGGAGGATGATGCCAGAAGGGTGTCATGCGTCAGACCAACAAGTTGACCTGGTCATCCTGCAGGTGGCCCAAGCGCAAGGTAGAGAGAGTCGTGCCTGGTCATGGCCTCCGAGGTTCGCTGACAGGACACTAGAGGGCTCGGGATCGGGGAGGACTTCGAGCGGCGCATAGTCGTGAAGGTCAACGCGGTCGAGCTTGCCAGGGCCGAGCTGTCGTCCCCGCGCTGGCGGGGTGACCTCATCGCCATGGGGACCAACACCGACCCCTACCAGCACGCCGAGGGCAAGTACCACCTGACCAGGGGCATTGTTGGCGTGCTCGCAGAGATGGGCAACCCCTTCAGCATCCTCACCAAGTCGACGCTCGTGCTGCGCGACCTCGAGCTGCTCGCCGAGGCCGCCAGGCGCACCAGCGTGCACGTCAACCTCTCTATTGGCACGCTCGACCGGGAGGTCTGGAAGCTCACGGAGCCCGGCACGCCACCCCCGGACAGGCGCCTCGAGGCTGTGCGCCGCCTCAATGACGCCAGCGTCCCCTGCGGTGTGCTCATGGCCCCGTCCTGCCTGGGCTGTCGGACTCGAAGGAGCAGGTTACCGAGGTGGCCCTGGCCTGTAAGGCCGCGGGTGCCAACGTCGCCGGCGTCGTCGCGCTCCACCTTCGCCCGGGTGTCCGGGAGCACTACCTCTCCGGGCTCGAGCGGGCGCGCCCTGACCTCGTGGGCCTCTATGCCGAGCAGTTCGCCCGTGGTTCGTACCAGCCCAAGGCCGAGCAGGAGCGCCTCAACGCGCTCGTCCGAGACGTGATGGCGGGTGGTGCCGCCTGCGGCCGGCGCAAGCCGCCAGCGACGAACAACCGGCCAGAAGCTCAGGCGGAGGGGTCCCGTGGGCCGGCGAGAGCGGCCCTTGCCGCCCGTCCGACGGCGGCGCGCTCACCGGCAGAGGACCACCAGCTCGCGCTTTTTCCCCGCAGTTGACGAGCGTGCCGCACAAGGCCCTCGGGGTCTTTTCGAGCACGGCCGTCAACTTCGTGGCGCCGGCGCGTGCTAGCCTCTCGCCTGTGACAGTCGCCGAGCCGTTTGCGACCGGCCCGGCAACTGTGGCGGAGGGCGCGGGGGAGAGCCTGGGCAGCGAAGAAGAGCGGCGGGCAAGGTTGGTTTCATAGGGCGGCGGGTGTGGCGCCGCAGCTCGTCGGGCGCACCGAGCTGGTCGGCAGGCAGCGAGAGCTTGAGCTTCTCGGTGAGCTGCTTTCGTTGGCCTTCGACGGGAGGGGGCAGGTCGCGCTTCTCCGCGGCGAGGCGGGGATCGGTAAGACGCGGTTGTTGGACGAGCTGTGCACTCTGGCTGGTGCGCGGGGGGCCGCAGTCCGGTTAGGGGAAGCACGGGAACCAGAGCAGACGCGCCCGTTCGGGGCGGTCTCCGATGCCTTTGGCGTGTCGCTTGCCGCCTCCGACCCCGCCCTGGCACAACTTGCTCGGGAAATTTACTCCCGGCCCAGCCCGACCGGGACTTTACAGGGCGCGACGGTCGAGGAGCACTACCTAGTCGAGCAGTTCGTTGCGGTGTTCGAGGTCCTTTGCAACGGCTCGCCCCTCGTCTTGGCCGTGGAGAACCTACATTGGTCCGACAGTTCTACCCTCCTCCTGCTCGGGAGGCTCGCCGGGCTCTGCCGCCAGTACCCGGTGCTGGTGCTGCTCACTACCAGGGCCAGCGAGCGCCCTGAGGTCGAAGCCGTACTAGCCGGCGTCTCGTCACGGGGTGGGACGACGATCGATCTCGGCCCTCTTGACCGAGATGCGGTGTCGGCGCTGGCGAGCCAGTTCGTCGGGGCGCCACCGGGCCCGCGCCTCGAAGCGCAGCTGGCGAGGGCCTCGGGCAACGCTCTGTTTGTCGTAGAACTCGCTTCCGCCATGACAGAAGACGGCCTGGTGCAGCTCGGGAGCGACGGCAGGGCAGAAATAGAGAGGGAGAGAGCCCCGGCAGTGCTCAGTTCAGCCGTCCTCCACCGGCTGAACGTGTTGCCCGAAGGCACGGTCGAGCTGCTCCGCCGGGCGGCGCTCCTCGGCCCTGTCGTCAACCTCGACGAGCTCGCCGCGTGGACAGGCCGCAGCGCCCTCGAACTGGCTCGAGAACTTAGGGCCGCAACGCGTTCCGGCCTCGTCGGCACCGAAGGCGGGGAGTTCACCTTCCGGCACGAGCTCGTCCACGACGCCCTTTACAACGACTGGCCGGTCCCGGTACGGAGGGCGTTGCACCGCGAGTTCGGCCGCGTGCTTGCCAGCACCGGCGCGCCGAGCTATCGCGTCGCGTACCACCTGGCGGCTGGCGCAGGAGCGGAGGACGAAGAGGCGGCGGCCTGGCTGTACCGTGCCGGGCTGGAGGTTGCCCCGCGCGCGCCGCTCGAAGGCGCGCAGCTCCTGGAGAGGTCTGTCGAGCTCGCCCCGAGGGAGAGCCCGTCGCTCGACGGGCTCCGCGCCGACCTCGCGTTGGCGTTGGTTTGGGCGGGAAGGGTAGCGGAAGGTGAGCGGATCGCGCGGGCCGTCGTGGCGGAGACCGCGAGCGCGGAGGTGCGCGGCAGGGCTGCCCATTCCCTGGGCTTCTCGTTGCTCAGCCGTTACAGGATGCTCGAAGCGAAGGAGATCTGCTCCCAAGCGTTGGCCGCGGGTGTGGCGCCGGCAGCCACCAAGGTGCTAGTCGAGCTGACCGAGACGACGGCGGCGATGATGTCCGGGACGCTCGAGGCCGGGCCGGCCGGTGCCGTTGCCGCGATGGAGGCCCTCCTGGAGGAGGCCGCGCACCTCGGGGACACCTGGGCCCGCACCAACTGCCTCGCCGGGGTCGTCATGGCCGAGGCCAACGAGGGCTGGCTCGAGCAAGCCGCGTTGCACGGCAAGGAGGCCGTGCGCGAGGCAGGCTCGCTCTCGCCCGTCGAGATCGCGACGTGCCCCGCTTACATCGCGTACGTGTGGTCGCTAGAGGAACAAGACCGCTTTGACGATGCCCTCGCCGTGCTGGAGCACCGGGAGCAGCTCGCCGGGCCGCTCCCGCTTTCCTCGGGTATGGCGCTCTCCGCCACGCTCACGGGGCGGGTCCACTTTGCGGCGGGGCGTTGGGACGACGCCCTCACGGACCTTGGCCCAGTCGTGGCGTGGCAGTACTCGGAGGGTTGGGCCGACATGCTCGTGTTGCGGGCGTTGATCGCGCTGCACCGTGACCAGCTTTCCCAAGGGCGCAGCGACCTCGCCCTCGTCGACGAGGTGCTCGCCTCGGGCGGCGGGTGCTCTTGCATGGACTACTTGACTTCGGCGCGTGCCTTCTTGCTCGAGGCCGACGGCCAGGCTGAAAAGGCGGTGGAGCAGCTGCGTCGGCTCTGGCAGCTGACGGAGGCCATCCCGTACGCGATGGCAAAGCCGAAGATCGGCCCTCAGCTGGCTCGCCTCTCCATGGAGCTGGGCGACCCCGGCATGGCCGGAACCGTCGCCGCTGGCCTCGAGGCGCTCGCTAGTGCCAACCCGTCCGCGCCGCGCATCGCGGGAGCCGCGAGGTGGTGCAGGGGCCTCGCGGACCATGATGCAGGTGCCTTGCTCGACGCGGTTGAGCTCTACCGACGGTCGAGGAGGCCGCTCGAGGAGGGGCTCGTCTGCGAGGACGCAGCTGCGGCCTTTGCCGCCGCGGGCTCGCTCGACAGGGCGCGCAGTCTGCTCGGACAAGCCCTCGAGCATTACGACGACCTCTTCGCGGCCCAGCGAGGGGCGTCGGCGCGAGCGCGCCTCCGGGCTCTCGGGGTGCGAGCGGGTGCCCGTGGGCCTCGCCGGCGGCCTGCGTCCGGTTGGGAAGCGCTCACGGACGCCGAACGGCGGGTGGCGTTCCTGGTGGCCGAGCACCTGTCCAACCCTGAGATCGCCGAGCGGCTCTTCATCTCGCGCCGAACTGTCGAGACCCACGTGTCAAACGCCCTAGCCAAACTCGGCTGCGTCTCACGCCGTGAGCTGGCGGTGGCGGTCCGCGCGCGGGGGAAGCAATCGGGGGCCTGAAGCCGCCACGCAAGCGAGGATCCGTGAGCCTCACGGATGTTCCGCGAAAGCGGAAGCGCCACGATGGCAGGGTGAGCCCCTACGAGATCGAGAAAGCGGCGCTACAGCACCAGCGCGAGGCGTTGGACGTCGCTTCTCGACGGTCGCTGGCGCGCGCCGGTACCCGCCGGCATCACTGGAGCTGGAGGCCTTGGCCCCGCCCGGCAGGGGTGACGACCGTGGCCCCTCGGGTCCCGCCGCCGACCTTGCCGGCGCCCGGATCCGGGTAACTGAGGTTGCACATCAAGTAGCGCAGCAGGCAGTGCAATAAGGGCTCCCATCCCGGCAAGCGGGCCACCTAGCTGTGGGGCTGAGGCGCCTCGCGCCTTGGCGCCCGGCCCCACTGGTAGGTGGCGCTGTTTGTTGCTCTCCCCAAAACCAAAGACCGAAGACGGACCTCGAGAAGTGAAAGGGACAAATGCTAAAAGTGCAAAAGGCATCACGTCAGGGCTCCTTCACCAGGGGCGCCTGGAAGGCCGGGTCCCCCTCGGCGGCGTTGATGATGGCCGGCTTGTTCGCGCTCGCCGGCAGTTCTTCCGCCTCAACCACGACGCTCTATGTCTCGGCTTCGGCGAAAGCGGGCGGCGCCGGCACGTCATGTGCGACTGCGCGCTACCCTGCGATCGGTTCGGCCATCGCGGCCGCTTCTGCGGGCGCGACCGTCGTAGTGTGCCCCGGCGCCTACACGGGCGAGGTGACGCTCACCAAACCGCTCGTCCTCCGCGGGGAGGGAGCGACCATCTTCGCGGATGGCCATGACAACGGGGTCTTGGTACCCGTCTCGGGCTCGACCGTCGAGGGCTTCACGGTGAAGGGTGCCCTCGGTGAAGGCATCCTGGTCGTTGGCAAGCCGGGGGTGCCCGTGACCCACGTCACGATCAAGGGCAACTTGGTGGAGGGCAACGACCAGGGCAACCCGACCGGTGCGATCATCTCCAAGTCCTCTTACCGCGAGTGCAACGGTTCCACCAGCAGCGGCGCAGGCGACTGCGGCGAGGGCATCCATCTCATGACCGTCGCCGACTCGGTGGTCGAAGGCAACATAGTCGGGGACAACAGTGGCGGGATCCTGCTCAGTGACGAGCTCGGGCCCACAGACCACAACCTGATCGAGGGCAACCAGGTGGGGTACAACCTGCTCGCGTGCGGGATAACCATTGCCAGCCATTCGGGGAAGGGCTTCGTGAAAGGGGCGACCGTCCCTGCCGCGGGAGGCGTCTATGACAACACGATCGAGCACAACACGGTCGTCGCCAACGGTACGACCGCGGACGGCGCCGGCGTACTGCTGGCCACGCCCCTCCCAGGGGGTGCCGTTTACGACAACACCGTGGTCGGCAACACGATCAGCGGCAACGGGCAGTCCGGTATCACGGTGCACAGCCACGTTCCTGGCCAGGATCTCAACGGCAACGTCATAGAAGGCAATACGATCGGTGTCAACAACCTCGCCGGGGATTACGATTTCAGCCCCAACGTCGACCCGAGGACTACAGGCGTCCTAGTGGGCACGGCGCAGGGCCCGATCACGATCACGGTAAAGGGCAACTCGATCTCTGACGATTCCGTCGGGATCTGGACCACCGGCCCTGTCACGGTGAGCGGGATGGCGGCCAATTCGTTCAAGGGGGTGGCCGTCCACTCGGCCGAGAACTAGGACCCGGCCCAGCCCACCCAGCGCGCGACGTCGACGGCAAGCGCCGGCCCTGCCGGCGGCCAGGCAGCGTACTGCGGGTAGCGGGCGCAGAGGGCCTCGCGGGCCTCGGGCACGTCGTCCAGAGAAAGGACGACACGCCCGGTCCCGTTGGCTCGTACCCACCACAGGCGTGACCAGTCTTCGTCGTAGCGGTCGGCGAGGAAAGAGACGGCCGGGTGGGCGGAAACGTTGGCGAGCCGGCGCAGGCGGGGGGTCGTCTTCGGCTTGACCTCGTCCACCGCGCTCCAGATGGTCCCGCCCACGACGGCGAACGTGACCGGCACTTTGTGGGGCCGGCCCCTCTCGCCGAGGGTCGCGAGCCGGGCCTCCCGGGACGAGGAAAAGCGCCGGCGGGCCTCGTCCTCGCCGAGCTTCACCCCCGCCTCGCCCGCGAGTGGGACCTAGAACCGGGCACAAGCCCCAGTCGCGCCAGGACGACGGTACGTGTTGCACCCGGCCGAAGCCCTCCACCAGCTCTGTCGGCTGGCCGAGGGTCCAATAGCGCGCCCATAGCTCACGATAGGGCACCTCTCCGGGCTCGAGGGCGACCCCGGCGCCGTAAAGGTTGATGGGCCTCGCGCGGCAGTAGTAAAGGTCGAGTGCGAGCTCTCGCGCGCTCTCCCAGGCCACGGCTCGAGTGTCCCGTTCCCATCTCTTGTAGCGTCGAGCAGCTCGGCTCATAGCTCCACCTCCGGTGCGATCTCGTGGCTGGGGGCACCTTGCGTGGGTGCAATCGCTTGAGGCACCAACCCGGCCAGGCGGGCAGCTTCCTGGCCGGCGCGTCGTGCCCGGGCGCGATGGGCCGCCTGGCGGAGCGAGCCGACATCGGCGTCGTCGCCGAGGATGCTGGCACTCGTGATGCGCCAGCGGTCGCGGTAAGCCGCGACCACAGCGAGACGGTCCCACCAAACGTCGCCGACAGCGGGATTTGTTGGTGGCGGGCCGAAGGGCCTGGCCCAGGGCGTAGCTGTCCGCACCGCTTGCTCGGCGAGGTCACGTGCGCGCCTTTCCATTA
>JAJYMM010000187.1 GCA_021787035.1 Actinomycetes bacterium | reverse complement strand
AGCGCTGCGCGAGAGCCGGGTCGTCAACGGCTAGCTCCCAAGCGGACGAGAGCGTGCCGGAGGTGTGAAGTTCGGCGGCCTCCTCGGGTCGCCAGCCTGCGATGTACCCGTTGCGGTCGAAATCGACTGCTGCCAAAGCGTAGTTCCCTTTGGCGAGTTCGCCCGCTACGGCCAGCATCTCCTCTCGCACGTCTAACTCGGCGGCGAAGGCGGCGACCCGCTCGGCGACAAGGGCGGGCAGCGGCCGGAGGATGAGGGCGAGGAGAACCATTTTCTGCACGATCCTGGAACGGAACTGCAAGGTGCGCCGGGCCAGTCCCGAAGCGAACTCGTCCGGTTCGATCGGCGCCCCGTCGAAGGTAGCGTCGAACCCGGTCATCGCAGGAACGAGCGCGGCCATCAACAGCCGCTGCGTTGGCGTGAGTCCCCGCGGCGGGGCGCTGGCAGACACAAATCCGCGGCACAGCCAGCGGACCTCCTCCGCGCTCGGCGGCGTCAGATCCGGGTCAGAGCTCGGAAGAGCGACCGGCACGGGCGATATCCAAAACGTGAGGCCCCATACGTGGGCAGGTTTGCTCCGTTGTTCTCGCGAGGTTCCTGTAGTCAGGAGGCGGACCTTCTTGCATACATCGGGGCTCCCACGTGGACGATGTTGACAGCGCGAGGCTCGGCGTGTCCTTGCGTCGCGATGGTGTGCGCCCTGCCAAGACTTCACGTTCGGAAAGCACCATCGCTGTCGCGCCCAACATTGACAAAGGAGACGATAGTGGTCGCCTACGGAGCCTTGTCACTGGTTGTGGTGTCTCGGGTGCTTCGAAACTGATGGTGTTCGGGTCCGGGGTGTCACGGGGGAAGTCCATCTGCCAGCTGACGATGACGGCTATGTTCATTCTCCTCCTCTTGGTCACGCAGGACCTGCCGGCGCCGTGGCTCTGAGGACAGCGTCGCCATGAATGCACAGCGGCACCGTGGCCGGGCAAGGCGGTAGGTCGATCGCCTGCCTGGGGGTCATGCTGGCGGATTTCGTTCTCGGGACGCTGGTGGCGGCGCCGAGGGCGGCAAGAGCGGCCACGGCGCCTGCGTAGACGAGCGCCACGTCGTGCAGGCCGGCGTGCGTGACGGCCGCACCAGCGAAGACGACGGGGACAGAGAAGGCCAGGTAAGAGACGATGTAGATGACGGCGATCATCCCGGCGCGCTCTTCAGGTTGGGCGAGGGCGCTCAGCGTGCGGAACGCCCCGAGGAAGGCGAGCCCGAAGCCGCTGCCGGCGACGAGGCTCCCCAAGAGCAACACCCACGCGCTCGTAGTGGCTATGGCGAGGAGGGTGATGGCGACCCCGGCGACGAGGTCGATGCAGCCATAGAGCATGGCGGGTCGCTCGGCGATGTGGCGGCCGAGGATCGCCGCTAGAGCACCGGTGCCGGTGAGGAGGAAGATGACCGCGCCACCCCAGAGCAGGTTGGAGGAGGCGGCGAGGGTGCCAGCTAGCGCCGGGCCGAGGGAGAGGTAGAAGCCGCCGAGCGCCCACAGGGCGATAAGGCAAGGTAGCGCCCGGACGAAGGTCGCACGTGCCGGGCGGGGCACGCCGGCCCTGGGCACGAGCGAGGCCAGAGCGCCAGCCCGGCGCGTCCCGGTCTCCCGCATCGAGGCGACGAGCGCCGCGCCAACGCTCAGGCCGCCGAGCAGCAGCCAGTAGACGAGGCGGGTGGGTGCCGGCCCGTACTGGACGAGGGCGCTCGTCCCCAACGCTCCGGCCGCGATGCCGAGCGTCGGGGCGGCGCTGTTCACCAGCGCCGCCATCACCACCGAGCGGCCCGCCCCCGCCGACAGCTCGACCAGCGCGGCCGAGAGCGCCCCGATGGCACCGCCCGTGGCCACCCCCTGTAGGGCCCGGCCAAGGAGGAGGAGCGACGTTGAGCCGGCGGCGATGAAGCACACCATGGCGCCCGCCTCTACCACCAGGGCGGCCAAAATGACCCGCCGGCGTCCCAGGTGGTCCGAAAGCCGGCCGACGACCAGCAGCGCAGCCAAGAGGCCGATGGCGTAGACGGCGAAGACCACCGTCTCCGTGGTCGCAGAGAAATGCCAGCGGGCTGCGTAGACGCCATAGAGCGGGGACGGGGCGCTCGACGCGAACATCAACAGCCCCAAGAGCCCGGCCATGCCCCAGAACCCAACCGCGTCGGAGACCGTTGGCCGGGTCATCCTCGCCGCGTGCATCGTTGTCATGACGCTCCTCCGATCGGCCGCTGCTTCGCTGGCGCGGCCATCTCTCGCTTTCCAGTGCTCACCACAGCATGCGCGTCGGGCCTCGTGCCAACAAGACCCGATCGCTTACACCACCGTGTAGCCTGGCTTACCGATGTGGCCGGAGGTACATCCAATGCCTCACGAAAACGTCGAGGCTCCCGGCGGGACTTGGGTCGGGCCAGGTCGGCAGGGCTCGCCGGCGACCGTTCCGCACGTGGGCAGGGACCGCTCCGGGGATCGTGCCGAGCACCAGCTCGGACGGTTGGGAGGAACTTGCATAGATGGTGTCCCTGAACGGCTGCGACGGAGCTGTGAGGCCCCAAAGGCCGGTGGACGGACCGGGCCGGAGGCAGAGTCGATCGTCAGCTGAATGCTGGAGCCCTTCCGGAAGACGTGCTCGAAAGGGAACACCTCGACACGCGCGTACACCGGGCGGCCTGGGGCGAGTGGTTCATAGGCGGCTTTGGTGTCCAGCTGATAGGGGCGCAGCACGCTTGACTGGTCGGCCTTGTTGCCGGCCGGCGCCTACTTTCGTTGGGCCACGTTGAGCCACCCGGATTGCACGTACTGGTCTTCGCCGCCGGGGCGGACCTCGCTGACGATGACCTCGATATCAGTGTCGCGAGCGCTAGACGACAGCCAGAGGTTGACGCTAGCCGGGCCGAAAATGTCGACGTCGTGTAGCAACGGCGGAGAGGTGTAGCTGACGGAGCTGCCCGGTGCCGGTGCCTTCGCCCAATGGCCGCTCTGAGAGGCCGTCGGCCCGGAGAACGTGGCCCGACCGGCGGTTGTGGCGCTGGGTGGGCCGGCTTGGAGCGAGCCGCTTCTGCCGAGGTAGAGCGCCCACGTACTGGCGTCCGCTACGAAGTGGCGCATGAAGTCGACCATCATGGCCAATGGCCCAGGGGTCTCGCAGATCCCGTGCTGGCCGTTCATGCCGATGAACCAGCTCGTAGCCTTGTCCAAGGTGTCGTAGAAGATCTCCGTTGCCCGCGACGATACGAGGCCGTCCTGCCAGGCCTCGCAGCCGAGGACGGGACGTCGATGCGGCTGATGCGCTCATCGGGCCCGGTCTGGTAATAGCCGTCGTAGAAGGGGTTGGCCGCCGCGTTGGTGGCGATGTCGTACTTCTTGTTGGCCGGGATGAACGAACCCGCGTCGGAGATGCAACGGCGGGCCCCGCTGGCGATGCTGGGCTTGGCTGTTCGGGCGGCAATTTTGACCAGCTTTGCCGCGTAGGCCGTCAGGAACGAGGCGTTGACCACCCCGCCCGGGTAGGCGATGTCGCGGTAGAGGTCGGTGGCAAAATTGAACGGCGTGATGGCGTCTAAGCCCTTCGGTCGGAAACTGGCCACGCCGACCTGGGTGATGGCGGTCCACGAAGAGCCGAACATGCCGACGTGGCCGGTGCTCCAGGGCTGGGACGCCGCCCACTCGACCGCCTGTGCCCCAGCGGGGCCCCACTCGTTCACGTCGGCGGGCTCCAGCTGCCCAGCTACGGGCGGGACACGCGGTGCGTTCATCGGGCTTTCCTTTCTTTGGTGGGAACTGACGCCGTTCGCGCTCCGGGCAACCATGGGGCTCGGTTCGCCAGGGGCGGGTTTGATGAGGCGCGGGGCTGGGCTTACAGCCCGCAGTTACTCGTTGTGCAAGACGGCTGCGACCCTCAGGCGCCCGGCGTTTCGGGCGGGCACAAAGGCGCCCACCGCGGCGATGACTACGCCGCTCAGCGCCAGTGCGGCGATGAGGCCGGCCGTCCACACGTCGAGCAGGGAGCTCGGAAGGACGGCGTTGGTGGCGTGCACCATGGCGGGCACTACGACGCGGTGGACGGTGATGCCGGCGGGCACCCCGATGAGCGAGCCGATCAGCCCGAGGGCGGTGGCCGAGGTGACCATCATGACCGTCACCTGGCGGGGTGTCATGCCGATCGACTTCAGCATGCCAAGGTCACGGCGACGCTCCCGGATAGTGAGGAGCACGGTGTTTAGGACACCCAGGGCGGCGACGATCGCGAGTAGCACCGTAAAGAGGGTGGAGAAGTCTGGGATCAGCTGCTCATCGCCGTTCAGCCCGCCGTTGGCCTGCACCATGACCGAGGGGTCGGCTCGGTTCGCCCTAGCGATGTAACTGGCCAGGTTGGTCCCGGGGCGTAACCCGATTTCGTAGCGGGTGGCACCTCGGCCCGGGTCGAGGACGCTAGCGGTGTGCCAGTCGGCCATGAGCCCGCTGGGGTCGTACGACCAGGTCTCCCCGACGATGGTGACGGTGGCGGGTGCTCCGCCCATGGTGAGCGTTACACGGTCCCCGACCGCCAGGTCGTGGTCCTTCAAGAACCCCGGGCCGACCACCGCCTGGCCTGGCCCGTTGATCCAGTGCCCGTTCACGATCGGATAGCCGAGGCTTGAGGTGTCACCCCGTAGGAAGTCCAGGTCGATCCGTACGTTGGGGCCGACGAGCTCGCCCACGGTCTGCAGCTCGGCCGTGAGCGTTCGGGTGCCGGGCAAGGAAGCCAGTAGCTCGGCGGTGCGCTGGTCGCTGGCAGCGGAGACGACCAAGAGACTGCGGCCGTTGTGGCGCACGGCGGCAGTGACCTGGACGGAGCTGGTGCGTTGTTGGAGCTGACCGTACCTGATGACGCTGCTCGTCAGGCCCGCAGCAAAGGTCACTGCGGTGACGCCCAAGGCGAGCGTCGCCACGGTGAGGGCGGTCCGAGCCGGGCGGGCGAAAGGCAGCCCGAGGCCGAGGCTGACCGCCCGGGGCAACGCTGTACTGGCGAGGGCCCGTTGGGCGCGCAGCCCGTGCCCTGCTGACGGTGCGGCTCCGGCTGTTATAGCGCGAGCAGCGGGGAGCCGCTTGGCCCGGCGAGCCGAGGCGAGGGCTGCCAACGCCACCAGAACCGGTAGCCCGGCCAGGACGACGACATCGAGCCACGGGCTGACCGAGGGCGCCGGAAGGCCGAGGCCCTGCGTGGCGGTGCTCAGCAAGGGCTTTGACACGAGGGTCCCCGCCAGCGTGCCGACGAGGGTGGCGACGGCGCCGGGAATGAGGATCATGAGCAGGTAGACGGCGCCGACCTGCCCCGGGGTGTAGCCGACGGCTTTCATGATCCCTATGTGGCGCAGCCCGGCGACCACCGTGCCGCTCACTACGTTGGCCACCATCATCACGGCCACGACCAGGGCGAGGATGCCGAAGGCGAAGAGGAACGGCACGTAGGCCTGCGCCACCGAGGTTGAGTACTGCCGCTCCAAGGTGAGGTAGGAGCGCGACCCGGCGAGGGCACCGGGCGCCAACCCGCCTGTCACCGACGTCAGGTCGGATCGAAGTTGGTCGCTAGTGGTCGCATCGGCGAAGCGGTAGAGCATCTCGCTCTCTTTGGCGCCGAGCGCGTCGGCCTCGGCCGGGGTGACCCAGGCACCGGCCGACTGGCTGACGCTGTAGGCGGCTCCAACGACGGCGAGGCTCTGACCGTCGGACAGCTCGATCACAGAGCCAACGGGCGAGGGTCCTCCGGGCGCTCTGTTCACGACCACCTGGCCCGCTCCGGTGGGCCAGTGCCCGGACCACAGGTCGACCCGGTCGAGCCTCCCGCCGGGGCTAGGACGCCCGACGACGGTGAGGGGCCCGGGCGGCACTGAGGGCAGCCGGCTCGGTCCGGCCCCGCTAGGCTGGCTGATGTCCACGGTGACTTGGGGGAACGGCCCGGCGCTGGCGGTGACGCCGGGGCGTGCGCCGGTCGCGACCAGTTGTGCGTCGGTGACCTTGGCCTTGTCGAACGCGGCGACCAATTCGGCACCCTGTTGCTGAGCGAATGCGTGCTCGAAGGGTGCCGAGGAGGCCGAGAACAGCTCGAGGGCAACGACAATGGTGATGGCCGAGACGAACGTGACGATGCCGATGACCGTTGTCTGCAAGCGACGACGGCGCGCCGCGGCGCGCGACAGTGCCCAGACCGCGCTCACAGGAGTTGCTCCACGCTCTGTTCGCCAACCATCTTCCCATCAGACAGGCGGACTACCCGGCTGGCGCAGCGTGTAGCCAGGTGCTCGTCGTGGGTCACGACGACCAGCGTCTGGCCGATCTGGTTGAGGTCGATCAGCAGGTCCATAACCTGTTCGGCGCTGTGGCTGTCGAGCGCCCCGGTCGGCTCATCTGCCAACATCAGCGAAGGGCGGTTCATGAGGGCCCTGGCTACGGCCACCCGCTGGCGCTCGCCGCCGCTCAGCAGGGCCGGGTAGGTGTCGCGCCGGTCAGCGATGCCGAGCTCGTCGAAGAGCTCGAGGGCTCGCCGGCGCGCCTGGGTAGCCGAGACGCCGGTCAGCTGGGCGGCGATGGCTGCGTTGTCCAGGGCAGGCAGGTCGTCGAGCAGGTTGAAGAACTGGAAGATCATCCCGACCCGGCGGCGCCGGAACAGGCACAGGCCCGTCTCGTTCAGGTGCCCAAGGTCCTCCCCCTGGACGATGACGCTGCCCGATGTCGGGCGGTCGAGGCCCGCGATCATGTTGAGCAGGGTGGACTTCCCACACCCCGAGGGGCCCATCACCGCCACCGACTCGCCGGCCGCGATCTCAAGCGAGACGCCGGCCAACGCGGTCGTGGCCCCGTACTCCTTCACCACGGTGTCCAGGCTGACGACCACCTGGACCGGGGGCTGTTCGGTGCTCATGCCACTGACGGTAGGCGTGCTGGGGCGCGATGTCGTCCCTCCCGGGATGCAACTTCGGCCACGGGGTCAACCCACAGGTGTAGCGGCCTCAACCCGAAGGGCGATGCGCTCGGCGGCCAGGCCTGCCAACCTTGTGGTGTGACCCTTTCCACCGTTGCGTGGCTCGTCGCCGGGGCCGCCCTGGTTTCGACGGCTGTCCTTGGCACTGCTCTGGCACGGGCGCGCCAGACGTCGCGGCGGGTGCTCGGCGAACGGGGATGGTTGCTCGAACGGGAGCGAGAAAATGCCTCCCGCGCCGCCATAGACGCCGAGCGTGCCAGGATCGCGCGAGAACTGCACGACATCGTGAGCCACAACGTGAGCTTGATGGTCGTGCAAGCCAACGCCGCCCGTGAGGTCCTTGCCGCGGCGGGCACCAGCCCGCCAACATCGACCGACGCCAGCCAAGCTCTGGAGGCCGTCCAAAGGGCAGGACGGGGTGCTCTGACCGAGCTGCGCAACCTGCTCGGCCTGCTCGCCACGTCCGCCGACGGCGACGATGAGGATGACCTCGCCCCTCAGCCCAGCCTGGACCGTCTGAGCGCTCTTGTGGACCGCTTCGCCTTCGCTGGGCTGCCTGTGGAGGTCCGCATCTCCGGGGAACCCCGGCCCCTCCCGGCCGGCATCGACGTAACCGCCTACCGCATCGTCCAAGAGGCGCTCACCAACGCGCTCAAGCACGCCAAAGCCACCTCGGCCGAGGTGGTGGTCCGCTATGCTGAGCATTCCTTGCGTGTCGAGGTGCTCAACAGCGGCCCGAGCGGCCTGGCTCGTAGCGGCCTCCCACCGTCACCGAAGACGACCGGGCCCGGCACGGGCGCGGGGCGCGGCCTGCTCGGCCTTCGCGAGCGCGTCGGCGTCTACGGAGGCGACTTCGATGCCCGGCGACGCCTGGGCGGCGGCTATCGGGTCCGGGCCCGCATCCCCCTGAGCGGTCAATGAGGGGTACCGACGAAGGCCCACCCCGGGTACTGCTTGTCGACGACCAGGACCTCGTGCGGGCCGGGTTCGGCCTCATCCTTTCGAGCCGCGGCATCGAGGTAGTCGGGGAAGCCACGGGCGGCGGCGAGGCCGTCGCCCAAGCGCGGCGGCTCCGACCCGATGTCGTTTTGATGGACATCCGCATGCCCAACATGGACGGGCTCGAAGCGACCCGGCGCATCCTGCGTGAGCCGACCGGCCCCCGGGTCATCATCCTCACCACCTTCGACCTCGACCGTTATGTTTACGAAGCGCTCGCTGCGGGCGCCAGCGGGTTCCTCCTCAAAGATGTGAGCCCTGAGCACCTGGTGTCCGCCATCCGCCTGGTCAACACCGGGGACGCCCTCCTTGCCCCTTCCATCACCCGCCGCCTCGTGGCGCGCTATGCCGGCGAGCACGCGGACCGCGGCCACGCCGCCATCGCCCGAGTTGACCTCAAGGAGCTCACGCCCCGCGAGACCGAAGTGCTCACCTACCTCGGCCGCGGGTTGTCGAACTCCGAGCTCGCCGAGGCCCTTACCGTCAGTGAAGCGACGGTCAAGACCCACGTTGCCCGCATTTTCTCGAAGTTGGGTCTACGCGACCGCGCCCAAGCCGTTGTCGTCGCCTACGAATCTGGCCTCGTCGAGCCCGACCGCGATGGCCCGCAAGAACTCACATAGCCTTATGGCGCACGGGGGGACAAGTGACCCACGGACCGCCACCATCGCCCTATGACGGGGGCGGACTGTCCATTATGAGCGGCGGCAAAGCCTTGGAACTATAAGGCGATGGGGACCCGGGGCACACCGACAGCTACCCCCAGCCACGTGTCCGTCGGCTTCACCTCGGCGCCGGCGGGCCTGCGAGCCAGTATCCGTGCCTCCGTGTGCAGCTCCACTACTAGCAGATGCCCGAACCGCCACCTTCGGACCTTCCTCACACATCGTTCTAACAGTTTTCAAACATAACTGTGGTCTTATGGTGCCAGTGGCCAAAGACCAAAGCAGGCTCCTCGTCGTCGATGACGAGGACTTCTTGCGAGAGGCGGTTGCCGCCTCGCTCAGGTTCCTCGGCTACGACGTGGAGACGGCAGCCACAGGACAGGATGCGCTGCGCCTCGCTCGCGAAGCCTCCTACGACCTCATGGTGCTCGACGTCATGCTGCCTGACACAGACGGCTTCGAGGTCGTGACCGCTCTGCGCCGTGACGGCCAGCTCGTCCCCGTCATCTTCCTATCCGCCAGGGACACCGAGGAGGACAAGGTCCGCGGCCTCACACTCGGGGGCGACGATTACATGACCAAACCGTTCGGCCTCGACGAACTCGCGGCGCGTGTCCGGACGGTGCTGCGCCGGTCGCGGCCTGAAGCACCAAGCCCCGTGCTCGAGTTCGCGGATTTGGAGTTGGACCAGGAGTCCTACCAGGTCAGGCGAGCCGGGCACCTGGTCGAGCTCTCTCCGACCGAGTTCCGCCTTCTCCGCTACCTCATGTTGAACCCTGGTCGAGTCCTAACTCGCTCGCAGATCCTCGACCATGTATGGGACTACGATTTCGGGGGAAAGAGCAACGTTGTCTCGACATATGTCGCCTACCTCCGCCAAAAGCTCTGCCGCTACGGCCCCGACCTCGTCCACACACAACGCTCGATCGGCTACAGCCTCCGGGCCCCGAGGCCAGGGCGACAGGGGGCAAGCGGCGAGCCCTAGGCGAGCGCCGCTCGCGCTTCGCTGGCGCTCCATGTTGGGAGTAGTGGCCGTAACCGCCGTTGTCTTTGCCGCCTTTGACTTTGCGGCCGCGAGCTTGCTTCGTAGCTACATGCTGAGGCGGGCTGACAGTGCGCTCAACGTCGCGCTGGACATCGGCGCTCACCACCTTAGAAGGTTGGAAACGCGCGCAGAAAGTGCGTCGCCCCTCACGTTCGACCAAGACCCCTACCGTGCGTTGGGTGACTACTACCTAGCGCTCATGCGGCCGCGTGGCCAACCACTCGTGCTCCTGGAAGGCAGCTCGGTAGCCCCGAAGGTTCTGGGAGGCGCAGTGACGCTCGCCTCGACGGGCCGCGCCAAGAGCGTCCCGGGGTCCAGTGGGAAGGGCGAAGTGAGAGAGCGCGCGAGGACCGTGCCGGGCGGCGAACTGGTTGCCAGTACCAGCTTGGCTAATGTCGACTCGACGGTAAACCGCCTCGAGTTCATACTGAGTATGGGCTCGCTGGCAGCGCTTGCAGTTGTGGCAGCTGGAGTCTTTGCGCTCGTGCGCCGCGGCCTGCGGCCGCTTGAGGCTATGGCAGCGGAGGCAGATAGGGTGACCGCTGGCGACCTCGAGACGCGGGTAAGCGTCGAGCGCCCCGGTAGCGAGGTCGGGCGACTGGGCGAGGCCCTGAACGAGATGCTCGAGCGGATCTCATTGTCCCTACACGACAAAGAGGCGAGCGAGCAACGCATGCGCACCTTTCTGGCCAACGCAAGCCACGAGCTGCGCACACCGCTGGCGTCATTAGTGGCCAACGCGCAGCTTTACACCCAAGGCGTACTTTCCGAGCCTTCCGAAGTGGACGAGGCGGTGCGACGCATCGAGTCCGAGGCGAAGAGGATGAGTCGCTTGGTCGATGACATGCTCCGCCTCGCCCGCCTCGACCAGCGCCCCGAACTGAGGGACCAGCCGGTCGACCTATCCGTCCTCGCCGAGACCTGCCTCGAGCGCGTGAGGGCGGCCGCGCCAGCCAGGCACTGGCGGGCAGAGGTCGAGCCAGGCGTTGTGGTGCACGGTGACGATGAACTGCTCCGCCGCGCGGTCGACAACCTGCTCGCCAACGTCGTGGCCCACACGCCAGCCGGCACGGAAGCGGTGGTCACCTTGAGGCGCGAAGGGGCAAACGCAGTGTTGGAGGTGAGGGACCTTGGCCCGGGCGTCCCCGCTGGTGACCTCGTGCGGATATTCGACCGTTTCTACAGGTCGAGAGGGGCACCGCGCGGCAAGGGGTCAGGGCTTGGCCTGGCGATCGTGGCCGAAGTGGCCGCAACGTACGGCGGGAGCGCCCACGCCGCGCCCAACGAACCGCAAGGGCTCCGCGTCAGTTTTGTCCTCCCAGTCCTAAGACCACAGCTGAGCCGGAGCCTGCCCGTGCAGGCGGGGGAGGACTAGACGAGCTCAGCTAATCGCTGCCCTACGCTAAGACCTAAGCGCCGCCGACCACGGTGGGTGTCTTCAAGGTGGGGGTGCCCTGGGCGCCGGCGTCGCCGAAGCCAGCCGCAGTGCCGTTGGCGGAGACGACCCAGTAGCCACCCCCATCGGCCGTGGGCACTATGGCTGTAACGGGCTTGGGCGACAACATGGTACCCGAACCGTAAAAGGTGGCCTTGCCAAAGGCGAAGATGCCGCCGTCGGAGGCCACGAGCCAGTAGCCCTTGGCGTCAGGGGTGGCGGCGATGCCGACGATGGGCTTGGTGAGGTGGACCTTGCCGGCACTGCCGTAGTAGCGGGCGTCGCCGTAGTTGAAGATGCCGCCGTCGGAGGCCACGAGCCAGTAGCCCTTGGCGTCAGGGGTGGCGGCGATGCCGACGATGGGCGCCGCAACGCTAGAGGGTGAGCCATAGGCCTTTGCGTCGCCGAACGCGTAGACCTTGCCCTCGGCGGTGACGAGCCAGTAGCCCTTGGCGTCTTTGGTGTCGGCAATGCCGACGACCTTCTGGCCTCCGAGCTCGGAGGCAGGCAGGGACCCGAAGGAGGTTTCGGCGCCCGAGGAAAGCACCTGGCCGGTGTCCGTGACGAGGCGGTAATTGCCCTTCGGGCCCGACGTGCTGGCGGTGGTGCGGGCCTCGTCTACCATGGCGAAGCTGGCCGCGGGGGCGATGCCTGTGACCGCGGCGGTGACCACATAGCCTCCCGCGCTGAGCCCGGCCACGAACGCCGGGGCGGTGGCGACGCCGTCGCTGTTGGTCGTCGCGATTGCCGTGTGGCCAGCCCCGGCGAAGACCCCGGTCGGCCCGGAGGAGGGCGCCTTGAAGGTAACGGCGGCGCCGGCGACGTCGTTGCCGTTGGAGTCGGTCACCGTCACAGCCAGGGGCACGGCGAAGTCGGTACCGGCCTCGGCCTGTTGGGAGGTGCCTGCCCCGGCCGTAATTGCGTCGGGGGTGCCCGAGCCGACCGTCTCGGTGAAGGTCGCCGCCTCGCTGACGCCGGAGACCGACGCCGTCACGCTGAAGCTGCCGGAGGTTGTGGCCGCCGTGAGGTGCGGGCTCGTGGCCTGGCCGGATTCGTCGGTCTGATCGGTTGTGGAAGCGCCCGCCCCGGTGAAGGTGGCGCTCGCCCCAGTGGTCCCGGCCGTGACGGCGAAGGTGACCGTGGCGCCCGAGACGGGGTTGCCCGAGCTGTCTTCGACCGAGACGACCAGCGGGTCGGTGAAGACCCTCCCTGGGGCTGCCGTCTGCGCGGCGCCCGAGACTACCTGGAGGGAGGACGCCACCCCCAGGGTCGAATTGGTAAGGGATACCTCGATGCTGAAGCCGTCCACCTCGGCGGTCACGTCGAAGTTGCCGGTCACGGCGTTTGCAGTGAAGGTAGGGGCCGTCGCAACCCCCGAGGACGAAGTCGTGACCGTCACCTCCGTGACGCCGCCCGCGAAAGTGCCGCTCGCGCCGAAGGAGGGGGCGCTGAAGGTGACGTCAGTGCCGGAGACGCCGCAGCCTGTCGTGTCCACCACCTCCACCTGGAGCGCTTCTGGGTAGGCCGTACCCACCTTGCCCACCTGGTCGTTGCCCCCCGACACCGTCACCCCGGCGACCGTGCCGGTGCAGGCTGAGGTGGTGGCGGCGCTGGCCCGTTTGGCTGGCAGCAGGACCAGGTCGGCCGACGCGAGGGTGGCGACCAAGGTGCCTGTAGCCGCCAGGGAGGCCACCAGCCCGAGGCACCGTTGGGCCACGGTGGTGTGCGCCGGTGGGCAAGCCACAGAGGTTCTCGAGTGGGACCTGTTAGTCGAGTGGGACCTGTTAACTGTCATGGAATTGCTCCTAAATGTTCAGACGCTCCACAAGGCGTCCTTCGGCGACATCCGCGCCGCCCGGAGCGCCGGCATAAGCCCCGCCACCGCCCCGATGACGATCGCGGCCCCGAAGCCGCCGCCCCAGGCGAGGGGTGGCACTACCACTTCCCAGCCCTTGCTGGAGGCGTACACCGCTGTCGAGGCGGCACCGGCCAGCACGCCGACTGCCCCTCCGAGTAGTGAGAGCAGGATGGCTTCTGACATGAACTGCGCTCGGATGTGGCCCTTGGTCGCCCCGAGGGCCCTTCGCAGGCCGATCTCGGAGCGGCGTTCGAGGACCGAGATCACCATGATGTTGGCGACGCCTACCGCCCCTACCAACAGCGAGACTGCGCCGAGGCCGAGGAAGAGGGAGTTGAGGGCTGCTTTGGCGTCCGCTTCGGCGACGAGTGCGTCAGACGGCTGGGAGACGTCCACCTCGTTGGGGGACTCGGGGTTGGCGGTGGCGGCGAGCACGCTGTCGACGGCGTTCACCTGGGGAGCGGAGTCCACGGTCCGTACATAGATCTCCGAGGGGTTGCCGTCGAAGTTGAAGTACTTCTCCGCCGCAGGGAACCCGATCAGCACCGATGAATCGATCTCAGAGGTGAGTACGGCCTGGTTCAGGACCCCCACGACGTAGAACCACATACCTCCCACCCATATCCGCTCCCCCTGGAAGACCTTGTCGATCCCCAGGCGTTGGGCCGCGGCGGCCCCGAGGACGCAGATGGGCTCGTCCTGGGTCGCTGCGTTCAAGAACACGCCCTGGGAAAGTGTCGTGCCGATGTCGGCAGGGAGGCCCAGGCTCGTCGCGTCGACGGACAGGGCGTTGGTGTCTATCGAGGGGACGAAGGGGCTCTTGTAGGCGTTGGCGTTGCTCACGGAGCCGGTGTACTGGACGCTTGTCACCGGCCCGATACGGCCGATCATTCCTGGGGCGTCGGTGGGCAGTTCGGCGGTCTGGCCGAAGAGGGTCTGGCCGTTGGTGACGGTGAGCAGGTTGGTGCCGAGACGGTTGATCTCCGCGAGCAGCCCCGCCTGGGACGAGGAGGAGAGGCCGAGCACGGCCACTATCGCCGCCACCCCGATGGCTATCCCGAGCGCGGACAAGCCGGCGCGGAGCTTCCGGGTGCGGATGCCGATACTCGAAAGGCGGAGCAGGTCGCGGGCACGAAGGCGCGCGGGCGCGAGCGACGGGTTCATGCGCCCGTTGCCCGCTTCCACTCGCCCGCAGGGCCGTCGGAGACGACGCGGCCGTCGAGCACCTGGATAATCCGCCCCATCCAGGCGGCCACGGCGCGGTCATGGGTGATCACCACGATTGTGGCGCCCGCCTCGTTGAGCTCGTGGAACAGCTCGAGTATCGACGCGCCAGTCGCCTGGTCGAGGTTTCCGGTCGGTTCGTCGGCCAAGACGACCGCCGGTGAGCCCACGAGTGCCCGAGCGATGGCGACCCGCTGGCGCTGGCCCCCCGAGAGCTTGGTAGGCAACGAGGAAAGCTTGGCGCCGAGGCCGACCGACTCCAGGGCGCGAGCGGCGGCATCGCGCCGCTCCGAGAGCGGCACCGCCGTGTACAGGAGGCCGTCGGCGACGTTGTCGAGCACGCTCTGGTGCTCCGCCAAGAAGAACTGCTGGAAGATGAACCCGATCCGGCCGGCCCGCAGCGCCGAAAGCTCGGCGTCGGAGAGCTTGCCGACCTCGAGGCCGGTCAGCCAGACGGTACCCTTTGTCGGCCTGTCAAGCGTGCCCATGAGGTGGAGGAGCGTTGTTTTCCCCGAGCCAGAGGGGCCCACGATGCCCACCAGTTCTCCCTCGTGGACAGTAAAGCTCACATCTTTCAAAGCGTCGACCGGGGGCTCGGAGGGGTAGGTCTTGGAGACCCCCTCCAGGCGGACTACCGACTCGGACGAGTCGTTGGGGCTGCCTGGCGCTGACGGTGCCAGGATGCCATGGGGCGAACTGCCCGCTGGTCCCGAGGTCACTGTCACAGCTGGGGTACCACCACTTTTAGGCCGGCGCGCACGCCGGCACCTGATACCTGCACCATCTCGTTCGCGTCGTCGAACAGTCCGACCGCCACGGGCACGAGGTAATGTGTTCCCGTCGCCCCGGCAGCCTCCAGGGCGTAACCGCCGTTGGACATCGCCACCAGGGCGTCGACGGGGACGACGTAGG
>JAJYMM010000012.1 GCA_021787035.1 Actinomycetes bacterium | reverse complement strand
GACGACCACCACCCTGGCCAGCCTGCCACGGCGAACGCGGCGGTTATTAGCACGGTGGCAACCAGCGGCCACGGTACGCCAGGAGCCACTGGGTCGTCGCCGCGCTCGGTCGGCCTGCTCAACACAGGGCCATACTGGCATCCCTACGGCGGTGGTTGGGACCCCCCAGGGAAAATATGTAATCCGACAGATGTACGGAGGGCTCGCTCCCCCCTACGCTCAGGTACTGAGCGGACGCGCCAGCCGAAAAACTGGGCCCCCATCGAGAAGGGAGTTGACCGCTCGTGTGGCCTTGGCCTTGGCCGTGGGGGTAACGCCTCGGCTCTTCCCCACGGACTGTTTAGAGAGTGAGCCAGCTATCCACCCGCACCCACGCGCGTTCCATTCGAGACCTATCCATGCATCTAGCGAAAGGAGTGACATCCCGTGCACACGAGCACGAACATCTCACCCGCCTGCAAGCGCACCGGGGCGCCGCCTTGGCGGCTGCGCTCAGTATGGCCAGCGCCTCCGTCCTGTCCGGAGCGGCCAGCGCCTCTGCTACCACCCCTGCGGCACCGCCGACTGCCACTTCGGGGTCGGTCGCCATGGCCGCTGTGACCCCCAACACTTCAGTGAACGTCGGCGGGGGCACCTGGAACTACGGCAGCTCTTACAGCTTCCCGGTGGGCAAGCACTGCTGGTCGAACTACTTCCACCCAACGCAGTTCCATTCCGCGACGTCCATCATCGGCTCCACAAACAATACGAGCTTCGGCGCTCCAGACCAGTGGGCCGACTCGTCAGCGAACGGCAGCATCACGCAAACGTGCCAGGCCTACTGGGACGTTTTCTAGCTGGCTCTATGCACGCCACGCGTTGGGAGCCTATTGGGTTAGGTTGACACGCATGAGGAGACTCGTCGGTCTTCTCTGCCTGGCGGCGGCGGCGGCAGGCGTAGGGCGGGCCTATGCTAACGCCGCCGCCACCCAGGTCGGCGGGATGATCGCCGCCCCTGACCGTACCGGCCTCTCGTTCACCCTTCCCGTCTCTCCGGCGTTCTCGAAACCCAATAGCGCACATCAGTATGTCCCACTCATCGAAAGGGCGGCAGATCGCACCCAAGTCAACATCTTTCGGACAGCTGTGGGCTACACGCTGGGCGACCGCCCGCAGGTCGTGCAATACGTTTTCCTGACCGGGCCGACCCGGCTCTTCTCCGCATACGCACTCAGAAACGGCCATTGGCTGACCCCTTCGGAAAGCCAGGGCCACTCGGCCTTCCTCTCCTCCTCCGGGGCTGCGGGAAGGGACGGCGAGGTGGGGCGCCTTGGGGACCTTGTTGGCCTGCCGGTGGTGTACATACGCCCCTTCAGCGACCAGACAGCCGACTCCTTTGCCGCCGGCGAGTACTTTGTTGAGGCGCCGAGCGCCCACCGGGCGTCGGCGTTCCTCAAGGTGTTGTCAGCGCTCCTGGCTGGTGGGGCCGCTCGTACCAGGCCACCGACCGCGCCAGCCGGGCTGGCCTTCGGTCCCGACGCACCTCTCCCGCCAAACTTCGCTGTTCCCCTCGCCGGTATTCGATATCTGCTCTTGCCTCTGCAGCTTGCCCTTGCCGTTCTCATGGCGGTCCTCTTGCTTTACTTTGGATTGGCGCAAGGCAAGCGCATTGGCATCATGAGACTGGTTGGGCTCGGGCCAGTGCGCATTTGGTGGGACTTGCTTGGCCGTCTCGTCACTACCGTGCTGGTAGTCGCCGGAAGCGGAGTCGTGATCGCGGCCTTCCTGCTGGACCGTGGGACCTTCGGCCTGGAAGCCGGGGCGCTCCGGCAAGGGCTAATAAGTGGCGGGCTCTCCGTGGCTGCCACCCTTGTGGTGTTGGTGTACGCGAGCCGCCTAAATGTGCCGCAGGCAATCAAGGGCAATCGCCGCGCCGGGGTCGTCGTGACCCTGAACCTCGGAGTGAAGACCGGCGTCCTAGCTTCCGGCGTCCTCCTCTCGTTGACCTCGTGGGCCAACGCTACGGCCGCATCTGACCGGCTAGCCGAGGTGCGCTCGCACAGAAGCTACTCAGCGGCGTTCGGCCAGTTCGGCGTGTTCCGCCAAACCGTGGGCATGCACATGCTGGACTACATTCAAGAGCCTTTCTCGAGCGAGGCCTACATCGAGGGCCGATGGCTATATCCCTATCTCGTGTCGCGAGGAGCCGTCCTCATTAATGCGTCCTCCTACGAACCGGGGGTGCCCGCCGATACGCTCCGAGTTCTCACCGTTAATACAAACTATCTGCGGGCCTTCCCGCTGCGATCACCTTCCGGCGAGCGCATTTACGTTCCTGACACGAAGGCGTTGGTGCTCCTCCTGCCGGTGAGCGACCGGGCGCAGGTTGGCGCCCTGGTAACCCAGGTCCAGCGTGAACGGGCCCTGGCCGCGTCCACGTTCCCCGTCCCAGTGTCACCCGCCCTTCGCCACCCGCCGGTCCGGGTGCTCTGGTATTCCGACCAGCGGGTCCAGACTCTCGACCCCCTCGTAGCCCCACATTACGGGAGCGAGGTGGCCAGCCCGATCATCGAGGTTATAACTCTGCGCAATTCCACCCTCTTGGACCGCGTCCCGAGCCTCGGCGGGCTCGACGACCCGGTAAAGATGCCCCTCGCAGGGAGCGCCGCCAAGACCTACGCCCGGCTGCTACCGGAGCTCCTGCGGAGAAGAGTT
>JAJYMM010000257.1 GCA_021787035.1 Actinomycetes bacterium | reverse complement strand
CGAAGCGCCCGTTGGGGATTGCCACAGGCCCGACCCTCGCGTCGATGCCGAGGGCCTTGGCACCTCGCAGGAAGATCTCGCCGTTGCCGCCCACCGGGTGAGCATGATGGGGATAGGTGTGGGGGTCACCCCAAGGCCAAGGCTGGCCGGCAACTGGCAGCTCGTCTTCGATCTGTTCGTAGTAGGGGCGCAGGTCGGCATATTCGATCGGCCAGTCCGCGCCAACCCCATCGGCCGTATAGGTATGAAAGTCCGAGGGGTGGAACCTCGGGGTGTAGCCGGCGAAGTGCACCATCGAGCCACCCACGCCGCAGCCAGAATTGTTGGAGCCGAGGGGCACGGGATCGTTACCAGCGATCAACCTCGGCTCCGTCCAATAGAGCCCGTGGGACCCCAGTTCGTCGCTCACCCAGTCTTTGTCGGGGTCCCAAAACGGTCCCGCGTCGAGTGCGGCTGCTCGCCACCCTGCTCGCGCTAGGCGCTGGAGCAGCACAGAGCCGCCCGCTCCGCAGCCGACGATCGCCATGTCCAGCTCGTCGCGGTCGTCGAAGCGGCGCATATCGGCGCGAAGGCCGTGGCCGGCGCGGTCCTGGGAGGTGGGGAGGAGCCAAGCCGAGTCGTTGCGCGCCCGAACCGAGGCGTCGCTCAAACGGCGCGTCATTGGTCGTCGTCCCGCCGGCCCGGCTCGGGAATTAAACCTGCCTCGTGGCGGCGATGTGCTTGCTCTGTCCGCCGCCTCCATTCGACAGGGTCGTTGCCGACCGAGTCGGGCACTTCCCAGCCCTCGCGCCTGTCTACGCCGATGTTTTTATAGCCCCTCGGGTAGGCCGGGCCGCCGAAGCCCATCTCATTCCAGGCCCAGGGGTGGCTGTAGAAGGCCGCGCAGGCGTAGCGGGTCCAAAGCGACCAGACGTAGCTGGCCTTCAGCCCGTGCCATTGGTCGGCTTGGAAAATGCCTTGCAGCATCGCAGCCTGCGTCTCGTGACCCAGGGCGTGGAAGTGGTCCCCGTGGTCGGCGCGGGCATCCTTGTCCAGCGCCGCGAGAGTGAGCCGCCAGGCATCGCGGTCCTCGGGCATCCCGTCGTAGAACCAGCCGTCGGTCATGTCGAGCGCCAAGCGCTTGTCGACCAGGCGCAGTACCGGGACTTTTGGCTCCTCGTCCTGGCCCAAGAGACGATCGAAAAGGGCATCGGCGGTGGCCTGCTCGGCCGGGGTGAAGAAACTGTAACCGGGTTGCGGGTCGAGGCGCGCCAGCACCACCCCGGCGGTGACGTCGTCCCAGCGGTCGACTTCGTTGAGCACGTCGAAGCCTGGGAAGCGGCCCTTGCCGCCTGGGGTGAGGCCGGAGAGGGCGGGCGGCCGGAACGGCATCAGTCACCCTCCCGTCGAGGGTCACCCTCCCGTCGAAGCAAGGAGGAAAGGAGCCCCATGGCGCCGACCAGGCTTGCAAGCAGGGGGGCAAACGCCGGGGGCCCCATTTCGACGTTGTAACGCAGGTTTGACTTCCCGCCGGGCTTTTGAAGGATCCCGCGCCAGTGGAGGTAGGTGCCTTGCAGCCCGTTGACCAGGACCACGGCGGACGCCAGGGGGAGCACGGTCTTGGCTGCGCGGCGGCTGAACACGGCGGCGACGCCTGCCGGGGCCAGCGTCGGCACGATTATGATCGGCCACCACATCATCTTGTTGCCGAAGCTGGCGGCGTCGTGTTCGGTGAAGATCTCGGCCGCGGTGATGACGGCACCGCTCGCAGCGAAGGCAGCAAGGCTTCTTTCGAAGCGACCGGTGCGGATGTCTTCAAGCGCCCTGGTCGCCTCGTTTGTGATGCCGAGGCTCACTCGTCGCCCGCTTTGCGGCCGGGTATGAGCTCCTGCACCTTCTGCTTTATGCCGCTCTTCAGCACGCCGAGGGCATCCTCGTCGCCGCCGAGCATGGCCTTGGTCATGGAGGCGACCTGCTCCCAGTCCGCGTGAGGCGGGATCGGAGGTATGTCAGGGTCAGTGTGGACGTCGAGGACGACGGGGCGGCTCGCGGCCAACGCTCTTTCCCATGCCGGGCGGATGCCCTCCACGTCGCTCACCTCCACGGCGTCAAGTCCAAAATGACGGGCGACCTCGGCGTAGGAGATGTCGGGGATCGTCTGGGACTCTGGGAACTTGGGAGAGCCTGCCATGGCCCGCATCTCCCAAGTGACCTGGTTTAGGTCGTTATTGTGCAGCACGGCTACTACCAGGCGGGGGTCGCTCCAGCGCTTCCAGTAGCGCGCGATGGTGATCAGCTCCGCCATGCCGTTCATCTGCATGGCGCCATCGCCGACCAGTGCAATAGCCGGGCGGTCTGGGTGGGCGAATTTCGCCCCGACGACGTATGGTACCCCGGGGCCCATAGTGGCGAGGTTCCCAGAGAGCGATCCCCGCATGGACCCGCGCATGGTCAGGTACCGGGCGTACCAGTTCGCCGATGAGCCCGAATCAGCCGCCACAATTGCGTTATCCGGTATCCAGCGGTTTAGCTCCCAGACGAGGCGCATCGGGTTGACGGTCCCAGCGCGTTCACTGTCGGTCATTGCCCGGCGCTCCAGTGTGTTGTGCCAGCGCGCCACGTTCTTTTCGATCTGTTGGCGCCATGAACGGTCAGTTTTGCGTTGTAGGAGCGGCATGAGTGCCCGCAGGGCGCTGGCGGCGTCGGCCACGATGTTGATGTCGTAGGGGTAGCGGATCCCTATTTGTTTGCCGTCGATGTCGATCTGCACGGCTTTGGCCTGGCCGAACTGAGGCATAAATTGCGTGTAGGGGAAGCTGGAGCCGACAGTGAGCAGTGTGTCGCAGTCGCGCATCATCTCATACGAAGGCCGGCTGCCAAGGAGCCCGATCGGCCCCGTCGAGAAAGGCACGTCATCAGGTAGTACGTCCTTGCCGAGCAAGGCTTTCGCCACACCCGCCCCGAGCAGCTCGGCTACTTCCAGTACCTCGTCCCGGGCCTCACGCGCCCCCTGGCCCACCAAGATCGCGACCTTCTTGCCGGTGTTCAGTAGTTCCGCCGCGTCGCGGAGCGCGTCGGTATCGGGGTTGATCGTGGGCCACCTGATGCCGAGGCTGGAAGGGACCATCTTGAACGCATGGGTGGGCGGCGAGTAGTCGAGCTCCTGGAGGTCGGACGGGATGATCACACACGTAGGCGCCCGCTCGCTCAATGCCACCCGGATGGCACGGTCGATCAAGTTGGGGAACTGCTCCGGCACCATCGCCGTCTGGACGAAGTGGCGGCAGACGTCTTTGAAGAGGCTCTGCAGGTCGACCTCCTGCTGGTACGAGCCGCCCATAGCAGACCGGCTGGTCTGGCCCACGATGGCGACCACTGGCACATGGTCCGACGCGGCGTCGTACAGCCCGTTTAGAAGGTGTATCGCACCAGGCCCCGACGTCGCCGCGCACACTCCTATGCGACCGGAGAACTTGGCGTAGCCGACCGCTTCAAAGGCCGCCATCTCCTCGTGGCGCGCCTGCACGAAGGTGGGCTCGTTGTTCGCCCGCACCCAGGCCGACAGGAGGCCATTGATCCCGTCTCCCGGGTAAGCGAATACGTGCTCCGTGCCCCAGTCTCGCAACCGGCTGAGCACCGCGTCGCCTACAGTCATACCCATGAGGCTCTCCTTTCGTTCGCGAAACGCGCCGCGACGCAAACCGATTGGCTTCCGAGTACCTTGCGCCACCCTGGATATTGGTACCCGTAGCGGGCGCGGCTAAACTCCCCGGGGAGCGCCTATAGCCCCCGGGGAGCGGCCTCGGGCGAGCCCAGGCCGGGTCGACGTCGGCCCGCGAGACCGGTGCCCGTTGCCTCGGCCGATTTAGCCATGCCCGAGCGGTGGGCTACTTCTTCTTGACCGCACCCGTCTTAGGGGCAGTGGCGGTCATCTTCTTTGCCGGCTTGATCTCCCACTTATAGGCTGTGCCGGACTTCTCACAAACCAGCCCGAGCTTGCCTCTCTTGATCTGCTTGACTATGGTCTTACCCTGGTCGGCCTTGGTGCACGTGGCACCGACTTTCACCACCGTCGCCGCCTTGGGAGAATGGGTAGACGCCGCCCACGCGGTCGCGCTCCCTAAGCCCAGTCCGGCCCCGCTTCCGGCGATGCCGAGGGCGAGAACCGCCGGGGCAACCGTTTTGACGATCTTCAGCGCCATATTGTTCTCCTTTCTCGTCCTTTGTCGCTCTTGATCATTACTACCCTGCCTTTTGGGAGACGAATCGTCTGATGTTGAAAAAAAGCCCCGTGTGGCCATCGCTCGGCGAGGGACAAAGGGCCAGCTGATTGGTGCACTATGGGGTCGGTCAACCGCGACGACGGGGAGCTGAGCCTCCGGCGCTTGGCGTGGCGGCCAAGTCAGCTGAGACGTTGGAGTGCGCCTAATCCCTTCAGTTGCCATCGTGCCGCGAGGACGGCCACGTCGTCGCCCGTGGAGGCGGGATGGTCTCGAGCGGTTACCAGAACGTCCACCAGCTCGGTTAGGGACGCCTTGGCATGTGGTGCCGCTCGGGCCGCTAGCAACTCGATGCTCTCCCCGATCGCCTGGTCGCGGCGCTCCACGAGCCCGTCTGTGTAGATTATGAGGGTGTCCTCCGGTTCGAGGTGGTACCGGTTGAGGGGCACGCTGTCCCCGTACCCGGTCCCCAGGGGAGGGGTCGGCTCGGTGCGTAGGAGCTCCGCGGTGCCATCTGGCCGCAGGACCAGAGGGGGAAGGTGGCCGGCCGATGCCCACTGGAGGTTGCCGGTCGGGTCGAGCCGGACGCAGATCACGGTCGCGAAGTAGCCCATATCGATGGCCAGGCGGTGGAGCACGGAGATGAGCTCGTCGGGACCGCTTCGGACCAAGCGGAGCGCGATCATGGCACTTCGGAGCTCGCCCATCTGCGCCGCGGCCTCGACGCCGTGACCGGCGATATCGCCAACACTCAGGGCCACCCTGGCGTCAGGCATCACCTGCGAGTCGTACCAGTCGCCGCCGATGCGAAGGTCGGCCGTGCCAGGCACGTAGCGGGCGGCCAGCTCGAACCAGTCCCCTTGGGCCAGCGCACGGGGGAGGAGCGACGCCTGCAGGGCTTGAGAGACTTGGCTGGCACGCTTGTGCAGGCGTTCTTCGCCGACTGCGTGGGCAAAGGCGGAGGCGACGCGGCGCAGATCGTAGAGATGGTGGCTGCTCAGCGCATTTGGCGGAGAGTTGATGAGCATGCTGAGGGTGCCGAAGGTCCGGCTGCCCACATGAAGTGGTAGCACCACCCAGGCTTGCTCGGGAGACGGGCCCGGGACGATGGCCAGAGTCGTCGATTCGACCACCCTTGCGACGAGCGCCTCATCAGGGCTGGACGCGGTTGAACCGGGCACGAACAGCTCTCTTGGGTGCCCGTCCTCGACCATGTGGACGCGGCAATCCACTGCGACGGTAGACGTCACCCAGCCTGCTACCGCCCTTGCCAGCCGGGCCCTGTCAGCGATGGACTCGAGTGGCAACAAGACCTCGAGCAACTCGGGCAGCGCGTCCAGATGTGGGCGCTCATCGGGCCCAGCTCCTTCGCCCTCTTCCAACATCCCGCGGCCTCCTGCTCCTCCGAGTGCAAAACCTCTTCACCAGCTGCTGGAGCCGCGGGTTCAGGGGGACCCCGACCCAATAATAGACAACGGCGAGGCCTTGGGGGAGGAACCGTACGCTTCGGGGTACATGTAGGCAATGCACATAGACGAGCTGCGACTACAGTGCCTCTCAAGGCACCTCACCAAATGGGACCTTCGGTCCTTTGGGTTGGTCCATGCTTTGAGCGAGGTGACGGCGGCCATGCCTCAGCTTTTCGACGTCGACGGTGCCGGGATCCTCCTGGCTGACGAGGAGCACGTGCTTCGCCACGTCGCGTCCACCGACGCAAGTGCGAAGGCTTTGGAGTCCCTTCAGGAGTCGGTGGGGCGCGGCCCGTGCGTGCAGTCTCTGGTGCAAGACATGGTCGTTGCTACCCCCGACGTACTAGAAGACCCGCGATGGCCCGAGTTGGGCCAGCTTTTCGCTGAAAACGGCATCCGTTCCATCTTGGGCGCTCCCGTCCACCTGGTAGGTGCCCCTCTTGGGAGCTTGAACGTCTACAAGAGCACCGTCCACGAGTGGGACGAAAGCGACCACCGAGCGCTGGCGGCATTTGAAACTCTGGTGGAGCGCCTGATCACCGCCTCCCTCGCGCTCGAGCGTAGCGAAGCCGTCGCGACCCAACTACAAGAGGCGCTGCGAGCCAGGATAGAGATCGAACGCTCGGTCGGGATCGTCATGGCCCTGGAGGACCTCGACGCCGTGGACGCCTTTCAACGCGTCCGTCGCATGGCACGCTCGGCGAGGAAGCCGATCCGAGAGATTGCATCCGACATCATCAAATATAAAAAGATCGCATATTAGTTTGGGCCGATCGATGCCAGGTTGGCGAGGTCAGGTGACAAAGAGGGAGGTCACCGCCACTTTCTGGTGTTTGGCGGATCGCCGGCGCGGTAGGTAAAGCGTGTGTTATCTAGTTGCCTGTTGTCCGCGCCGGCGCGCCCAATGCCAGAGTCGGAGGGGGAGCAGGCCGAAATACGGCGCGCGGCGCCCGAGGGAGGCGATGTCTTCATGGTCAAAGGCGGCGGCATAGCGCGCCGCCTGCCCAGAGCAGGCGTACCGCTTCTGCCCCTCAGACCCACAGGCGCGCCGGCAATGCCAGCGCAGCACGTCGCCCTCTGCAGAAAAACGATAGCGGTGCCCGAGCACCGTGCACGCCAGGGACATACACCAAAGCTATCCATGGTGGCGGTGAAATGAGCAGCGCGTCGTTTGACGTCATAGAGACCCGCATCCCGTCACGCCTCGACCGCCTCCCCTGGAGCGGCTTCCACTGGCTGGTGCTCTTAGGGCTGGGGACGGCCTGGGTGCTCGACGGCCTCGAAGTCACGATCGTGGGCTCGGTCGCCTCGCGCCTTACCGAGCACGGGAGCGGTCTTCCGATCACGGCCTCGGGCGTGGGGATCGCAGCGGCGGCCTATGTCGCGGGCGCGTGTACGGGCGCTATCTTTTTCGGTCACCTTACCGACCGGTTCGGCCGGAAGAGGTTGTTCATGCTCACCTTGGGCCTCTATATGGCCGCTACGGCCGTGACGGCCCTCTCTTTCAGCGCGTGGTTCTTCTGGCTATTCCGCTTCCTGACCGGAGCGGGCATCGGAGGGGAGTACGCCGCCATCAATTCAGCGATCGACGAATTGATACCCGCGCGCGCTCGGGGTCGTGTGGACCTCGTTGTCAACGGCTCGTATTGGCTCGGGTCGATAATCGGGTCCGCTCTCTCGTTGTTGTTCCTGGACGAGGCAATTTTCCCCGCTCGGCTCGGCTGGCGCCTCACTTTCGGGATGGGGATCGTCTTAGCAGCGGTGGTGCTCCTAGTCAGGAGGCACGTGCCCGAGAGCCCGCGATGGTTGTTTATCCATGGCCGGGAGGACGAAGCCGAGCGCCTCGTAGACGAGTTGGAGGCGAGAGTGCGGGCAGAGACGGGTTCAGAGCTGGAGCCGGTCTCAAAGTCAATACGGGTTAGGCAACGGCGGACCATTGGCTTTGGCGAGATTGCTCAAACCGCACTTGGCACGTACCCGAAGCGTTCTGTGCTATGCCTGGCACTGTTCGTCGGCCAGGCTTTCCTCTACAATGGCATCACGTTCAACCTCGGCACGTTGATGTCGAAGTTCTTCCATGTTGCCTCCGGCATAGCCCCGGTCTTCTTGGTCATTTATGCTGCCGCCAACTTCATCGGCCCGCTCGTGCTTGGCCGGCTCTTCGACACGGTGGGTCGCGTGAGGATGATCAGCACCACTTACCTCGCCTCGGCGGCGATGGGGCTCTTATTGGCAGGGCTTTTTGACCGCGGCCTGCTCGGGTCTTGGACGTTCATCGCAGTCGTGATGGCCACGTTCTTCCTGGCGTCTGCTGGGGCAAGCGCCGCCTACCTAACCTCATCGGAAGTGTTCCCGATGGAGACCAGGGCTCTCGCCATCGCCTTCTTCTATGCGGTCGGGACCGCTATCGGAGGTATAACTGGGCCGCTCCTATTCGGGCCATTGATCTCGACTGGATCCGTAGGCCTCGTCGCGCTCGCGTTCGCGATCGGCTCGGTCCTCATGGCTTTTGGCGGCGTGGCCGAGCTCATGTTCGGCATAAAGGCCGAGGGTGCGCAGTTGGAGGATGTGGCCAGGCCTCTCACGGCCGAGGGACCAGGTGGAGAGGCGGCGGGGGGGACCGGCCGACAACCGGGCCTAGGAGCAGACCGCGACGGCGGCCGTCTTGACGGGCGGCTATCTCGTGGTGACAGAGCGCGAGGCTCTTTCAGGCGCTATAGCCCCGGCCCGGGACGGCTCGGCACTCATCCGGGGGTCACCGTTGTCCCGCCGGTCGCAGAAGAAGCGCTTAACGCAGAAGTGGCAATTGTCGAGCGAGCTCTCGAGGAGCACGGCCCCATCGAGCGAGAGGAGCTCGCCCGTATTGTGGGTGCCCGTCGCTGGGGGCCAGGCGCGTTTAGCGAAGCGCTGCGCCTGGCTCTGGCGAGGGGGGGTGCGCGGCGCGTTTCCAGGCGGGTCTACGGCCCTCCGGAAAGCTGACCAGCCGTTGCCACAAAACTGGCATCTGGAGCTTTGGGGCAAACCGCCAGGATAGATGGTAAGGTGCCGGTGTGCCTGGCCTGCGGGGACATGGGTCATGACTGTCCATGTCGACCTGGTCGTCGTGGGCACGGGTTCAGCAGCGCAGAGCGTCGCTTTCCCCTGCCGTGAGGCTGGCTGGAGCGTTATGGTGGCGGACTCGGATCCCTTCGGCGGCACCTGCCAGCTTCGTGGCTGCGATCCTAAAAAAGTACTGGTCGGCGTCTCTGAGCTAATTGACTGGGGCAGACGTATGCAGGGAAAGGGCCAGTCTGCTCCGGCGCCGGCGCTCGTATGGCCCGAGATGGCCAAGTTTAAGCGGAGCTTCGTCGAAGGCGTCCCTGAGGCCATGGGCAAGAGCTTCGAGGAGGCAGGCATCCTGTCCGTGCAGGGGCGCGCCCGGTTCGTCGGCCCGACCAGCCTCCAGGTCGATGGGGAGACCTACGTGGGCCAGCACGTAGTTATTGCCACTGGAGCGCGCCATGCGCCACTTCGGATCCCCGGCGAAGAGTATGTGACTACAAGTAGTGGTTTCTTGGGTCTCGAGGCGCTGCCCGGCAGAGTGGCCTTTATCGGCGGGGGGTACATCGCATTCGAGTTCGCCCATGTCGCGGCGCGTGCCGGGGCAAGTGTGTCGGTCTTCCACCGCGGCGAGCGCCCGCTGGTGGGCTTCGACCCGGACCTCGTTGCTCGGCTCGTCGAGGCAACTCGAGACCTCGGGGTTGAAGTACGCCTGGGCACCTCGGTCACCGCGGTTGAAAACGTAGGGGGTGACCTGGTCGTCCGAGCGAGCGCAGACAGCGGGGACGCCGAGGTCCTAGTTGACCTTGCTGTCCATGCTGCAGGACGCGTGCCCGAGGTCGACGACCTCGATTTGGAAGCGGCAGGGGTCGCCCGAGGGGAGAGGGGCGGTGTCGCCGTCAACGAGTACCTTCAAAGCGTTAGCAACTCAGCCGTTTATGCGGCTGGCGACGCCGCTGCCAGCGGCGGCCTTCCTCTCACGCCTGTAGCGGGAATGCAGGGCGGCGTTGTGGCAGCCAACCTATTGAGCGGCAACAAACGTACACCCAACTACCTCGGCATCCCAACGGTTGTTTTTACGACGCCGCCCTTGGCGCGAGTGGGCCATGACGAGGCTTCAGCCCGAGCGCAGGGCCTCCACTTTGCAACGCACTTTGAGGACACCTCGGGGTGGTACTCCTCACGACGAGTCGGCCTCGAGCACAGCGCGTTCAAGACCCTCGTAGAGGAAAGGACCGGGCGCATCCTGGGTGCGCACCTTCTTGGCCCTCATGCCGAGGAGGCAATAAATATCTTTGGCCTCGCCATCAGAGCAGGTCTCGGGGCTCGTGACCTGAAGGACATGGTCTTCGCCTATCCGACGAGCGCCTCTGACATCGGCTACATGCTGTAGCCGGCCGTGCTCGCTGGCAAGCCCGATCAGGCGGTCCGGATCAGACGGCCCAGATCAGACGGTCTAGTTCTGGCGGTCCGGGTTCAGGGTGCCGATGCCATCATCGGAACCCTGAAGCGTCTGTGTAGTCTCGGTACGCAGCCGGGGGAGCGCTGAAGGGTAGCGCTCCTGGAGGAAGCCGATCAACTTTTCCCTGACCTCGCACTGTAAGTTCCATGAGCGCGAGCTGTCGGGTGAGCTCATGAGGGCGCGCAGTTGCATTGTGAGCCCGAGGTTGGTCACCTGGAGGACGGCGACCTTGCCGTCCCAGTCGGGTGAGGCGGCGACGATGTCCTTGAACTGTTCTCGTATCGCTTGCACCGGTGCGCTGTAGTCGACCTCTATTAGGACCCACCCGAGGATCTCGGCGGTCGAGCGCGTCCAGTTTTCGAACGGTTGGGAGGTGAAAAACGAGATGGGCAGGACGAGCCGGCGCAAGTCCCAGACCCTGACCACGACGTAGGTCAGGTGGATCTCTTCTATCCGCCCCCAGTGGCTGTTTATGACCACCACGTCGTCGGTCCGGATCGGCTGGGTAACCGCGATCTGTATCCCCGCGACGAGGTTGGAGGCGAGCGGTTGGACGGCGATGCCTGCAAGTAGGGCTACAAGGCCGGCTGACGCGAGAAGCCCGGTGCCCACGGCCCGCACCGCCTTGAAGGAGATGAGGAAGAGGGCCAGCCCGACTACCGAAACGACCACGAGGGTCACCCGGCGGAGCAGTTCGAACTGTGTGTTTAGCTGCCGGGCGCGGAGGTTGTCCTGGGTCGTCACCGGGTAGCGGGCCTTCACGACGTCGGAAAGGACGTAGGTGAGCTCGAGGGCGAGCCAGCATATCCCTCCTAATATGGCGGCCCCGAGGATGTGGGCCAAGATGGTCCCCATCATTCCTGGCAACGGAAGGCTCACAAGCGCAACCTCGAGTGCTGATAACAACACGGCGAGGTAGAGAGGCCGGCGCAAGTGCTGGGCCGCCGATCGGGCCACCGGATGGTTGGGGCGTTCGACCTCCCGGCGCACGAGGTGGGCGAGCGGTTTATAGGCTGCGACAGCGCCGACGGCGATGCCGCCAAGTACGCCAGCTACGAGTGGGACGTTCAAGCCGCGCGCTCTCCTCGCTCTTTGGTCGGGAGCCCTGATCGCGAGGGGCACGATCGCCGAAGCCGCGAAAACATGGGGGGCGACCTCGGGGCGGGGTTGTCTTCGCCCCGCCACTGGCGGAGGGCGGGTGCCTCGAGGGCTCCCTTGCCAGCGATGTAAAACACTGTCCCGCCGATGAAACCGGCCGATGCGATGCCCAGGCAGATCCATAGGGCCACGGCCGTCCCCGCTGCGGGCGTACTGGCAACAGACGTAGCCACGAAGGTGAGTATGGGACCGACGAGGGACGCCGTCGCACCTCGGGTTGGTTTGATCGGAGCGAATACCCGCTGCAGTTGGCTCGAGCGGATTGAGAAGCCAACCATAAACAGAGCGGGCGACACGGATGCGCCCTCTCAGCCCTCTACGAAGCTGGTTCGCAAGAGTGCTACCGCCCGGGTGATGATCCTGGAGACCTGCATCTGGGAGACACCGAGCTCGGTGCCGATAGCTTGCTGGGTCTTTTCCTCGAAGAAGTACCGCCTGATGGCTAGGCGCTCGAGCGCTGGAAGGCGCGCTATGGCCGTTGCCAGGCTGTCGAGGTCTATCGCGTGCTCTATGGCGTCCTCGGGGCACTCGACGTCGATCCCCTCCCCGCTTTGTGGGTGCGGCCTATCGAGCGAGAGGGGCCAGTACGAGGAGCCGGCCTCCATGGCCTCGACGATGTCCTCGTCCCTAACCTTCAGGTGGGCGGCCACTTCGCCTACATTCGGCGTGCGCCGTAGAGACTGGGAGAGCGCCTCTCTTGCCTCCTTCAGGGCGAGGTACCTCTCTTGCACGGGGCGTGCCACATGAGCACCCCAGGTCCGGTCACGGAAGTGGCGCTTTAGCTCGCCTAGGACGCTCTGGGCGGCGTACCCGCCGAAGGGCACTCCTCGCGTTGGGTCGAATCGTTGGGCGCAAGCGCTTAGTGCAGTAAAGGCGACCTGCTCGAGCTCCTCGCGTGGTTCTCCCCGGCTCTGGAAGCGCCTTGCGAGCGCTTGAGCAAGACCGAGATGGGACATGACGAGGGAGTTGATGTACTCCGCCTGTTCAATGGCGGAGATCTCGGCTCTAGGGCCAGGCTTATAAAGAAGCCGTCTGCTCTCTTCGAGCGGCCAAAGCCCTATGGGATCCTCAATGGGGCCTTGACTTAGCAGGCGACCGCCGGGGCGCACGGCACCACTTGCCTCGGCACAAGTAACGTGTCCCTCCGCTGTCGGGCGGAGCGCGACGAGGTCTACTGGGCATTGCGGGCGAGAAGGCCGGAGGTGGACCTTGACCGTTACGGCCCCGGTCTTGTCAACCACGGCTTCGGTCTTGTCAACCACGGCCTCGGTCTTGTCGATCGTCCCAAGCTGGGCTACGACCTCGGGCCTCGGCCCCAGGGATGTGGAGAAGGCCTCAACATGAAGAACACGAAATGGCCGCTCCGTGGCCCCTCCGGGTTGGATCGCGCGTGTGGCCATCGCGCGCCCGATCTGCGCAACGTCTTCAGGGATCCCTATAGCCCACAACCTAACTGTTCTCGCCCGGGCTATCTCTACCAACCATGGTGCGACGTTTCTTTGCAGGAGCTTGCACGGCAAAGGCTGTTCGGCGAGCATGGCATTACCCCTTCCGGTGAATAGTGCTCTCACGCACTCGGGCCCGAGCGCTAAGGTCGCGCTCGGGCCCGGCGGTTGTTTTGGCTTGTGGGGTGCCCTCAGGCAAAATGACGGCGGCTGAGCCGCCTCACCACCAGTACCAGCGACCTGACCCTCGCCTGAACGCAAACCCTGCTATCCAGGCGAGAAGGAAGATCACCGCCGCGATCCAAAGTAGGTGGACCGCGAAGCCGAGGCCCACGAACAAGAAGGCCAGAAGCAGACCCAAGATTATTAATAACATGCCTTAGCCTCCATCCCGTACGTTGCTTCGAGCATCCTTTGGTGTTACCCGTCCCGCGCTTGTACGAAACAGCGCCACCGTGACCAGGTTGCTTGGCTGCGCGTCCTTGGCTGCGCGTCCTTGGCTGCGCGTCCTTGGCTGCGCGTCCTTGGCTGCGCGTCCTTGGCTGCGCGTCCTTGGCTGCGCGTCCTTGGCTGCGCGTCCTTGGCTGCGCGTCCTTGGCGGCCGGCCTCGCGGGGTTCCCCGTGCGGGACCTTTTGACTTCTTCATTGATATATGTACTGGTCAATTGCCATTGAGCAAGCGACGCCGACTAGCCCACTAAGCCGGCAGTCACACCGTGGAGATGACTGATAACCTCTACACATGATCAGTTGTGCAGATGTTGGAGCAGGCCTTGGCAAGTTCGACCGGGCCGGCCAGCCAGCTCGTGGCGCCCAGCCAGCTCGTGGCGCCCAGCCAGCTCACCAGCCGGCTCGGCGCGCTCGGTGAGCGCCGTGGATGCTGCGGTGATGCCGGCGGATGCCGACGTTGCTGACCTGGCGGAGGTGTTCGGCTTGCTCTCGGGGTTAGGCCGCTTACACCTCATGCTCGCGTTGCGGGGCGGGGAGCTCTGCGTGTCCGACTTGGCCGAGGCCGCCGGCTTGAGCGAATCGGCGACCAGTCATGCGCTTCGCATCCTGCGTGCCCATCGGGTGGTGGCGGTGCGCCGCTCGGGCCGGATGGCTTACTACGCCCTCGCTGATGCTCACGTGAGGTCGTTGCTGGACGTGGCGCTCGCACATGTGGAGCACACCGAGCCCGTTCACTCCCACGACGAGCCCGCTCACTCCCGCGAGGAGGCGGCACATGGTTGAGGGCCACGGGCGTCCGGCGTCAGCGGGCCACGACGGCCAGCCAGGGGTCGAAGTGATGACGGGCCAGGCAGATGTGCGGTACCTCGTCTTCGCCCTGGCCATGATCTGCGCCTTCATGGCGGGTGAGGTCATCGCCGCCGCCATCTCGGGTTCGCTGGCGCTTTATTCAGACGCCGGGCACATGCTCGCTGACGTCGTTGCCCTGGGAGCAGCGCTTTGGGCGGCGCGGCTCTCGGCCCGGGCACCGGGAGGGATCTGGACCTTCGGGCTGAAGCGAGCGGAAATCCTCTCGGCGGCGGGCAACGGCGTAGGCCTCGTCGTGGTCGCTGGCGTCATCACCGTCGAAGCGGTGCGGCGACTTGTCAGCCCAGCGGGAGTCGAGGGCTTGGTCGTGCTCGTGGTCGCCCTGGCCGGAGCCGTCGTCAACGTGGCCGCTACAGTCGTGCTGGCGCGCGCAGACCGCACGGGCCTCAACGTGAGGGGCGCTTTCGCCCACACAGTGACGGACCTTTATGCCTTCATCGGCACTGCGGCGGCAGGGCTCGCCATCGTGCTCACCGGCTGGTCGCGAGCGGACGCAATCGCTTCCCTCTTCGTCTCGGCTCTGATGGCCCGCACGGCCTGGGGTCTGCTTCGTGACTCCGGCCGGATCCTCCTGCAGGCTGCCCCCGACGGCGTCTCCCTTGACCAGGTGCGGGCCCACGTTGCAGGGGTGGACCACGTCCTTGGCGTCCACGACCTGCATGCCTGGACGGTCACCTCCGAGTTGCCGACTCTGTCGGCGCACGTCGTCGTGGAGGACCACTGTTTTGCCTCCGGCCACGCCCCCCAAATCCTCGACGCGCTGCAGGCCTGCCTGGGCAGCCACTTCGACGTCGAGCACTCCACCTTCCAACTAGAGCCGGCGAGCCATGCGGCGCACGAGCGCAGCCGCCACCCCTGACCGCCAGCGTGGCCGCCACCCCTGATGTCAGGTGGCGGCGCGCGGTGCTGTCAGGAAGCGGCGCAGAGCTATGAGACTCCAAATGGCTTCGACTGCGCCAAAGGGCCATGCGCCCGAGGCAAAGCCATAGCTCGACGACAGGGCGCAGCCGAGTGCAAACATGGCGACATATCTGCGGTGGCGGCCTTCAAGCGAGTACATCGCCATCATGAAGACCAGCACCACGACGCCGTAGACGGTGATCGCGTTCATGACCTCAGCTTTGCCCACTCAAGCTCGGTCTGGTAATCCTGGGCCGCCTGACTGGGCCGCCTGACTGGGCCGCCTGACTGGGCCGCCTGACTGGGCCGCCTGACTGGGCCGCCTGACTGGGCCGCCTGACTGGGCCGCCTGGCGGGATACGG
>JAJYMM010000046.1 GCA_021787035.1 Actinomycetes bacterium | reverse complement strand
GGGCCCCAACTCGGCGGGTCTCGACGAGGCGCGCCTGGCGCATCACCTGCAGGTGCGCGGACGCGGTCGTGAGCTTGAGCCCCGTCGCCTCGGCGAGCGCCTCCACGCTGCGCTCGGCCTGGCAGAGCAGGTCGAGCAGCTCGATGCGCTTGGGGTGCACGACCACCTTGCCGATCCGAGCCAGCTGCTGGTAGAGATCGGCACGGCGCCCCGGCTCATGCTCCATAGATCCATAGAATAGCAGCGAAAAACTGAGCGCGTCGCGCTCGGGGAGCCGGACCACGAGGAGGACCGGCGGGGGCTCGGACCGACCCGGCGGCCGTCTCCTTGCCGGCCTCGTCCCACTCGGCAGCGCCCGGGGCCGTTCGTATGAAGGAGCGACGCGCCCGCCATCCCCGCGTCAATACCGAGGCGGTCGGAGCCCACGGAGCTTAGGCGACGCCGCCCGCACCGCAACGGCTTGTCCTTTCCGTACCGTACCTGACCTTCGGCACCGCGGCGCGTGACCTTCGGCCCTAACTAGGCGCTTTTCGTCCCTCTCAAGATTGTCCTGTGGCGCCACTCCAGGTACCGCCTGGGAACGGCACGGCCAGCCTGCAAGCCGTGCCGTCGGGCACCACTCTGCGCACGTACCTGGCTTTCGTGAAGCCACACATCGACCTCACCTTCGTGCTCGTAGCGCTCACCGGGAGCATGCTCGCCGCGGCGCGCTCCGGCTCGGCGCCCCTCTGGCGCTTCGTTGGTGCCGCCGTAGCGGTAGGCCTCCTCAGCGCCGGCGCTGAGTGCTGGACCAACCTGTTGGACCGTGACATGGACGCCGCCATGGCGCGCACCCGACGGCGAGCGCTGCCGAGCAGGCAGATAACGGTCCGGAGCGCCGTAAGCCTCGGGGCCCTCCTCACCGGCACGGGGCTAGTCATCGCCGCCGCGCTCGGCCCGCTGCCGTTGCTCTTCCTTGGCTTTGCGCTCCTCGACAACGTCGTCGTCTACAGCGCGCTCACCAAGCGCGCCACGCCATGGAGCATCGTCTTGGGCAGCGTGGTGGGCCCGCTCACGCTCTGGGCGGGTTATGCCGCAGTGAGCGTGCCGGTCTCGGCCCCGGCGCTGCTCCTCGGGGCGATGGTCGCGGCGTGGGTACCAGTGCACATCTGGGCGATCGCCACCCTTTACCGCGACGACTACGCGAGGGCAGGGGTACCGATGGCCCCGGTCGTGTGGGGACGCGGGGCGCTCGCTCTCGGCACAAGCATTTCGGCTTTGTCGATGGGCGCAATGGCAACTGGGGGTACCGTCTTGATCGGTGGCCCGGGAGCCGCCTGGGCCGCCGCCGCGGTCGCCCTGCTCTCGGCGGCCGTCCTGGCCCTCTCCGCCATGCTGCCCTGGCACCCTCGTCTCGCTGCTCGGCTGGTGCGCTTGGCGACCGGGTACCTGGTGGTCGTTTTGCTCGTGGCGATCGGCCTCGCTGCCTGACAGGTGTAGGTAAAGAGAAAGGAACGTCATATGACAACCACAACCGTTGAGCTAACGAAACCTGTCGGCCCGGACCTGTCGGAGGTGAAGCTCGACGTCTATTCCTCGCTCATGGCCCGGCTCCTGTCGCTTTGGGTCGTGCTCGTCGCCGTCGCCACCTTCCTCACCGTCCCTTGGCTGCGCCACGTGAACGCCGGCGACATGACCCTGTCGATGACGTGGTTCTACCACGCGCTCATGCTGCCGTCGGCCCTCTTGTTCCTCATCTTGTGCACGCGGGTGTTCGCCACCCACCCCTGGGTGCGCTACCTGCTGTCCCACAGCGCACCTATCGCGGTCCTAGAAGGCCTCGGGTTCTTGATCCTCGGCTATGGGACCGAGCACCACGTGAGCTCGCTCGTGTCCTTCGGCTACTGGATCATCATGCCGCTCACCATCGAGCTTTTCGCGGTGACGGTACTTTTCGTGGGCGACTTGGCCTTCGCCGCGTTCTGGCCGCCCTCGGGCGAGCGGATGGCCCCACAAAAGGCCGAGATACACTGGGCGCTCTTCTTCGCCGGCGTCTCGACGCTCACCTGGGTGGTCCTCGGCATCGCCGCCGCAGCTTCGGTCGTCGGCGTCAGCTGGTCGTTCTGGGCCCAAGCCCAGCACGAATCAACCTCGACGCTCGTCGGCAACATAATCACCTCGCACTCCCACGGGATGCTCCCGTCCTTTATGGCCGGCATCGTGTTCCTGGCGGCCGAGGCCTTCGGCTACTCCAAGCTCTCCGGGCTGCGCAAGCAGGTGGCCCGGGGCGGTGTAGGCATAATGCTCGGCGGCATCGCCCTCTACTCGGGCGTCTATTTCGTATCGGCCCTCGGGACCTTCGTCATACCGGCCTGGTTCCCCTACGGGCCGGGCGGCGTGAACGGCCTGGCCATGGACGACACCTTCACCGGCCTCGTAGGGCTGGGAGCGCTCATCGTCGCCTTCGACATGGTGCCCGAGATACGGGGCAGCTTCGAGCGTGCGGCAGGAGCCGTGAGGGCACGCTTCAACCCCGCCCGCCTGGGCGTCTACATGAGCTACCTCATGGCCGCGGCTGCGATGTTCCTCTACGGCTACTACATCGAGAACGATGAGACGAAGTTCGGTGCCGGGGCACTGCCGGCGGCGCGCGCCGTAGGCGACCAGGTTTTTACGAGGACCCACCTCCTCTTGGTCTTCGGGTCCCTCCCCGTTATCG
>JAJYMM010000018.1 GCA_021787035.1 Actinomycetes bacterium | reverse complement strand
ACTCCGGCGAGGTCATCGACTATCTCCCCATGTTCGCATAGTTCAGGAGTCCATGAAACGTTGGTGGCCTACGGTGGCCCCATGGGGACACGCACCGACCAGCCACAGCCCGCGGGGCCTCCATCGGCTGGCATGGACCGGGAGACCGACGCCTTCTTCGCCGCCCTCGAGCAGACCGCCCCCGAGGCGTGCTGTACGTGCTTGGGGTGGACGGCCCACGAGCTGGTGGCCCACCTGGTCGCCGTGGCGATCGAGGTGGCGCTCAACCTCGAGGCCTATGGGGAGGGCCGGCCGGTGCCGGCCACTCGCGGCTTCGAAGAGCGCGAGGCCCCCTGGCGGGCGAACGACGCGGCCAGGCTGCGACGCGAACTGCCCGGCGCGCTCGGGCGGATGCGCACCGCTCTGGACGCGGTGCTCAGGGCGGACCCGGACGCGGTGGTCCCATGGACGGGGCGTCAGATGGTGGTCGCCACCTTCGTCACCCACCTGCGCAGCGAGCTGGCGCTGCACCGCTTCGACCTGGTCGGCGACGACGAGGAGGCCATGGTGCTGCTCGCACAGCCCGAGCTGACCGCCCACGCCGTGTCGGTGCTCGGCCGGCCCCTGCTCGCCCGGGGGAGCGCCGCGAACCCCGGGCTCGGCGAGCCGGTGCGTCTGACGCTCGCCGCACCCGGCGAGCCCGACGTCGTGGTCGTCGCTGACGCCACCGGCGCGAACCTCGAGCTCGCCGGAACCGGTGCCGGCGAGCCGACGGTGACGAGCGATCCCGCTGCCCGGCTGCTCGTGATCTGGGGGCGTCGCCCGGGCGATCCCCGCCGGGTCCGCGCCCCTGGCGGCGCGGCGATGCTCGGCCGGCTCCAAGGGCTTCTCGCCGGCTACTGACCGCCCGGCCCCGAGGTCAGCGCGCCGGGGTGTGGAGGCGGACGCCGAGCTGGTCGGCCAGGGCCCGTCTGCCGGTGTCGGTGACGCGCACCACCCGCCGCTCGGCGCGTACCACCCAGCCGAGCTGTTCGAGCCGGGAGCACAGCGCGACGCCGAGCCAGCCGGCGAGATGGGGCCGGCGCTCAGACCAGTCGACGCAGTAGCGCACGAGCGGCCGGCACCTGGGCGTGGGTGGCTTGGCGAAGCGATCGCACCGGAGCGGCCGGCGCCAGGCGGGCGAGTGCTTCGAGCGCTTCTGCGACCCCAGGGCCGGCGAGACGGTAATAGCGGTGGCGCCCGGAGGGCTCGACCGCCACCAGGCCCCCGTCGACCAAGCGGGCGAGGTGCTCGGAGATAGTCGAGGCGGCCACCGACGCCTCGGCGGCCAGCGTGCTGGCGGCGAGCGCCCGGCCGTCGGCCAGCGCCACGAGGACCTTGGCCCGCGCCGGCTCGCCAATGAGCCCGGCGACGGCTGCCACGTCGACCTCGCCTTCCACCCCCCTACCCTACGGCGCCGACGTTTCGGTGTGCGCCGAACCAATGGGGATGCAAGGTGGCGAGGTGCGCGACGGCGTCGAGACACCCCGGCCCATGGCAGACGCCGGCACAGGTCGGGGGGCGGGGGCGCTGGCGGCGATCTGTGTCGCCTACTTCATGGTCATCTTGGACACCACCGTCGTCAACGTGGCGCTGCCCGCTCTCGGCCGGGGGCTGCACACGACAACCAGCGGGCTCGAGTGGGTGGTCGACGGCTACAGCCTCACCTTCGCCGCCCTGCTGCTCTCCGCCGGGGCGCTCGCCGACCGCCGAGGCGCAAAGGCGGTGTTCCAGGCGGGCGTCGCCCTCTTCACGGCCGCCTCGGTCGCCTGCGGGCTGGCGCCCTCCACCGCGGCGCTGGTAGTGGCGCGCGCCGTCCAAGGGGTGGGCGCGGCGCTGGCGGTCCCGGCATCGCTCGCCTTGTTGCAGGCCGCCTGCCGCGACCAGGCGGCCCGGCGCCGGGCGTTCGGCATCTGGGGCGGCGTGGCCGGCATCGCCGCGGGGGCCGGCCCGGTGCTCGGCGGGGCGTTGGTCTCGGGGCTCGGTTGGCGGGCGGTGTTCTTCGTCAACCCGCCCATCGCCGCGGTCGGCCTTCCCCTCGGCGCCCGGCACCTGCCCTCCCCTGTCCCCCGTGCCCACGGCGTCGACCCCGCCGGCCAGGCTGCAGGCGTCGTGGCGCTCGCCGCGCTGACCGCCGTGCTCATCGAAGCCGGCAGCTTCGGGTGGGCATCAGCGGTGGTGCTCAGCGGGCTCGGAGTCTTCGCCGTCTCCGCCGCCGCGTTCGTCGCCATCGAGCACAACGCCGGCGCACCGATGCTGCCCCTCCGCCTGTTCGCCTCGGCCGGCTTCTCTGCGGCGACCACGGTCGGGCTGCTAATCAACCTCGGCTTCTACGGCGAGCTGTTCGTCTGGTCTCTGTACCTCCAACAGGTCGACCACCTGAGCCCGCTGCTCGCCGGTGTGGCGCTTCTGCCCCAGATGGCGATGGCCGTGGTCGGCTCCACCGTCTCGGGCCGGGTGATGGCCCGCCGCGGCCCGCGCCTGCCGATGCTCGCCGGCCTCGCCGCCGGCACGGTCGGGCTCGTCGCGCTCGGGGCGGCCGCCGGGCCGCAGCGGCCCTACTGGCCGGTCGCGGCGGCGATGGTCGCCGTCGGCTTCGGGATGGCCTTCACCATGCCCGCCGCCACCGCCGCAGTCATGGAAGCCGCGCCCAGCGAGCGAGCCGGGCTCGCCTCTGGGACGCTCAACGCGGCACGACAGGCCGGCGGGGTGATCGGCGTCGCCCTCCTCGGCACCCTCGTCGCCCAGCGGGCAGGCTTCGTCGGCGGCCTGCGGGCCGCCATCGCCATCGCGGCCGCCGCCTTCGCGCTCGGCGGTCTCCTCACCGCCGCCGGCGTCGGACGCCCCGTGACGAGCCGCCGGCTCGACCCGGCCAGGCGGCAGCAATAGCAGACACCCGACACTCCGGGCCCAGCCCGGCCTTGCGTTGGGGACCAGCGAGAGGACCAGCGGTCGTAGTGGCGGGGGTTCACGACCATCGAGCGACCATAGGTTCAGGGCCCGACAAAGGCGCTGGTAGGCGGAGTGAGCATATGCAACCGCCTGGGTAGTGGCCCTCCGAAATGCGCCGAGCTCGGGCTTAGTCCAAAGCACCAAAGCAACCCCGAGCCGCTGCGTCAGCGCTTCGATCTTCCGTTCGCCACCCGAAGGTCTTGCCCAATCAGGGCACCGGTCCCGCTTCCCGCACGGGAGCTCACCGCCGGCTATTGGTCGAACGGTCGCCGAAGGTCTACCAGGTCATCGATGACCTGGTAGTCACCGATGTTCTCGGTCAGAAGGGGTACTCCTTCCACTTGGGCGGTAGCGGCGATGGCGAGGTCGACTTGGCGCGGTCTCGGGTTGCCGCCTCGACGGGCCACCGCGGCGGCGAGCTGACCCCAGACGCGAGCGACCTCGACGCTCACAGGGAGCGGGTCGAACGTTGCCTCGACCACCGAAAGTCGGGCGGTGCGGCGCGCCCGCTCGTCATCGTCGTCGGCGACGAGGACACCGAAGTGCAGCTCGGTGATCGAGATGACGCTGATGGCGGCCTCGACGTCGTCAGGCGGGGGGAGCTCTCCTATGAGCACCGACGTGTCGAGCAGGGCCCTCACGAAGCGAAGGGGTCCACGACGCTTGCCGGCAGTCGCTCGAGGTCGGCGTCCAGCCCCCGCGGCGCCTTTCCACGCCAGATGCCGGCCAGTGCGTCACCGCTGACCCAGCGGCGGCGGTGCACCGGGCCGAGCTCGGCAACGGGACGACCGGCGACCGTCACGGTGAGGGTCTCGCCGGCCTCGGCCCGACGCAGCACCGCGCCCACGTTGTTTCGCAGCTCCTTCTGCGCGATATCACTCACGGTCACAAGGGTAGCAGAACTGCTACCATGGCCAGCTCACAAGGGCGAGGCGGTCGCATGGCGTCGTCGTGGTTGCTAACCCGCAGGGGGCCAGAATCTGTGCCGAGACCGTGTCGCGACCAAAACCTCGGGAGCGGGGCTGGCCACGGACTTCACAGCCCCCGCCTGCTCGGGGCGGGACGGGTCGTGGTTGTCCCCGCGTTGGGGTTTTCCCGCACGCACAAGAGGTTGGTCAATGGCTCACCTCCTGTCTTGCGGTGTGGAGAGTCTTGTCTGTTTCTTCACTCGCGGATCGCTATCCAGCGAGGCTACTGAGATGCGCCGGGCCCGTCTTCGCCGCGCCAGGCCACCACCGGCCGGGCGAAGCTCGTCATGACCGGACCGTCGGATCGCTGGCCGTCGCCGGTTCGGTGGTGATCTGCCCGGCGGTGCGGACCCCACTCCAGCGCTCTATCTCGCCGGCCAGGTCGAGATGGTCGATGGGGGCGGAGCTCTCGTAGACACCCCAGTGGTCGCGGGGCAACATCCACATCAGCTCGAACTCGTTACCGTCGGGGTCGGCGCCATAGATGCTCTTGGTGGCACCGTGGCTGGACTCGCCGGTATAGGCCCCGGCATCGAGGAGGCTCTGGCGGGCAGCGGCCAGCTCGTCGATGGTGTCGAGCTGCCAGGCCAGGTGGTACAGGCCGATGGCGCCGCGCCGCTTGGGACCGCCCGCGGTTCCGACACCGAACAGGCCGAGATCGTGGTGGTTCCCCGAGCGGGGAAGCCGCAGGAACGCGGCGTTGGCGCGCGGCTCCCGCGCGATGACCTCCATGGCGAACACGTCGGCGTAGAAGCGGACCGAACGCTCGAGGTCGGAGACGAAGAGCACGGCATGGTTGAGACGCACAGGCGATACAGGCATTGGGGTTCCTTTGGGCAGGCCCGGAGCGGGATAGGCCCCACTGCGGGCGCAGGTGAACGGTCGAACGTGGCGAGGGGTAACAGCTGGAGCTGGGTCAGGCGGCCTCGGCGCTGCGGATGGCGGAGACCTCGAACTCCAAGGTGACGTTCTCGCTCACGAGCACGCCACCGGCTTCGAGCGCCGCGTTCCAGTTGACGCCCCAGTCCTTGCGGTTGACGACAGTCGTCCCTTCGAGGCCGACCCGCTGGTTGCCGTAGGGGTCCACCGCGCTACCGGTGTACTCGAAGTCGACGGTGACGGGGCGGGTGACCCCCTTGATGGTTAGGTCACCGGTGACCCGGAAGCGGACCTCGCCAGCCTGCTCGACGCTGGTCGAGGAGAAGGTGATCCGCGGGTAGGTGTCCATGTCGAAGAAGTCGTTCGAGCGCAGGTGGGCGTCGCGGTCCGCATTGCGGGTGTCGATGCTGGCCGCCTTTATCGAAAGCTGCAGCTTCGAGTTCGCCGGGTTTGCCACGTCGAAGTAGCCCGAGCCGTCGAACTCGTTGAACGAGCCCCGGACCTTGGTGACCATGGCGTGGCGGGCGACGAACCCGATCCGGCTGTGGACGGGGTCGATGGTGTAGCTGCCGGTCAGGCTGGCGGGGACGGTAGGCGTGCTCATGGGGCTGCTCCTTTATATAGTGGACATGTCCTACAACATAGATGACAGATCAACTATTCCACCCGTAGACTTGGGCTCATGACCGAGGTCCGGTGGCTCGACGAGCACGAACAACGAGCGTGGCGGGCACTGCAGTTCATGCAGCTGCGCCTCGCCGGCCGCCTGGCTGCCGATGTGGGTTCCACCTCCGACCTGTCCTACGCCGACTACCTGGTGCTCGTCGCCCTCGGCGACCAGCCCGACGGCCGGGCCCGCCTGTTCGAACTGGCCGAAATCCTCGGCTGGGAGAAAAGCCGGGTCTCCCACCAGGTCGCCCGCATGACCGGACGCGGCCTGGTGAAAAAGGAGCGCTGCGACGGCGACCGGCGCGGCGCCTTCGTCGTGGTCACCGAACCGGGCCGCGAGGCGGTCGAGGCGGCTGCGCCCCACCATGTGGCAATAGTACGCCGCTTGTTCATCGACCCGCTCACCCCCGGCGAGCTCGACGCCCTCACCTCAGCCGCCGAGAAGGTCCTCGCCGTGCTCGACGCCGAAACCGCCGACGGCCACCATGATGGTGGTCGTAGCGAGGGACGTCCTAGTCGATGACGTTCGGACAGGGCATGACAAAGGCGGCTGGGACCGACGTGGAGGAACTTTGCGCCGTGAGGCAAATCATCCTCGAACAGGCCAACACGGCCGTCGAGTCTCGTCTAGCCAGGCGAGCCCCATTCCCGGCGTCTCGTGCCGAGGATCGCATGACCTTCGAAGCCGTCGACGCCCCGCTGGTAGCACCACATCCCTGAACCAAGGAGAGCACTCATGAACCCCGCCAACCAGGTCCTCGAAGAGCTACGGCAACCGGTCCGCGATCTACGCGAGCGGATCCCAGGCGTGTTCGACGGCTATGGCGCGATCAGCAAAGCGGTCTTGGCTGACGGTGCGCTCGACGCCAAGACCAAAGAGCTCATCGCGCTTGCGATCGCTGTAGCCAAGCAATGCGACGGGTGCATCGCCTCTCATGCCCGCGGCGCCGCCAGGCGTGGCGCGACCGCGGACGAGGTCGCCGAGGCGTTGGGTGTCGCCATCATGATGAACGGCGGCCCAGGCACCGTTTACGCACCACGGGCTTTCGCGGCGTTCGAAGAGTTTGCCACCAAGCCGTGAGCCATCCCGCGCCGGTCAGCGCCAGATCGCTCAACTCCTCGAGCACAGCGCGCGGTGTAGGGGTTGGGCCGAGCAGGAAGAAGGCCCCTACGCCATAGCGCACACCGCCTCAGACGCCTTCACCAGCCAGCTGTACTTCCCCGATCCGATCAGCGCCGAGGTCCTCGTTACCCTCGTTGGCGCAGCCCACCTCGACGGGCAGATCATCGAGCCGGGACATCTTGCCTACCTCGCCACCGGCCGGACCGAGATCTCCCTGGCAGCCAAAGAGCCCACCCGTGCCCTGCTGCTCGGTGGCCTGCCCTTTGACGACGAGGTGCTCATGTGGTGCAACTTCGTCGCCCGGACCCGCGCCGAGATCATCGAGGCGCACCGGCGCCTGGACGGCTGCCGACGAGCGGTTCGGGCGAGTCGACTCGCCCCTCCCCCGTATAGAGGTGGGGCCACCGCCATGGAGCCCCTGACACCACGGAGTGCGGGTTTCTCGCCCCGAGGTGCCCCGTATGGGGGATCGCCGCCGGGCTGCTGGTTATGTTCGGAGAGGCACCGGGCGTGGTCGGCCTCCAGGCTGTCATCGGCCTGGTCGTCGTCTCCCAGTTCTCCTTCAGCCCCGAGCATGCCGCGCTCAATGCGCTCTGGGCGCTGTGCGGCGGCGCGATCCAGATCGTCCTCATGGCCGTGGTCTGGCCGACCTGGGAGCGCACCCGCGTCGCCGATCGCCTGGCCGACCTGGTCGAGATCGACGGCCGGTACGGCGCCGCGCTCCTCCACGCCTGGGCCGACCCGGCCAGTGCCGATCGGGCGGCACTGCAGCGGCTGCGGCGGGCGGCACGCCTGGCGCGCTCCAACCCCCCGCTGCGAGCCACCCAGGTAGCGGTCGCTGCCCACCTGAGGAACGCTTCCACGCGGGCCGCCGCCGATCCCACGCCGACGGCCGTGGACATGGTGGTCCTCAGCGAGAGCGACCTCAGGGTCAACGCGGTCGACACTCTCGCCCACCTCGTAGGTGTCGGACCCCGATCGCCAGTAGAGTCCTGACGCCGAGACGGCCCAAGACAGGTTCGGCTCGCCGAGCCTACACGGCCCGCCCTCGAGACCGGCGCTGTACACCAGGACGAGGTTCGCCCACCACCTGTAGGTGTCCAAGGTCACGGCCGGTCGGTCCGAGGACCTTCTCGCATACGACAGCCGATGCGGGCACAATCGGGGGATGAGCGCTCCCTCAAGCCCGTCACCCGCAACCGCCGTGCTCACGGGGCTCGACGCAGTCCGGGGCTGGGCGGCGGACGTCTACCGCGACCTGCACGCCCACCCCGAGCTCTCCCACGATGAGCAAGCAACGGCGACGAAGGTCGCAGAACGCCTCGGGGCCTCGGGCATCGAAGTGCACACGGGCGTCGGGGGGACCGGGGTAGTCGGCCTGGTCCGAAACGGGGAGGGACCAGTCGTGCTGTTGCGGGCCGACATGGACGCCCTCCCGGTCGCCGAAGCCACCGGCCTCGACTACGCCAGCCACACCACCGCCGCCGATGCGGCCGGCAACGAGGTGCCGGTCATGCACGCCTGCGGGCACGACATGCACGTCGCCTGCCTGCTCGGCGCCACCCATCTCCTCGCCGCCAGCCCCGGCAGCTGGGCCGGCACCGTCGTGACCGTCTTCCAGCCTGCCGAGGAGACCGGCGACGGCGCCCGGGGGATGCTCGCCGACGGGCTGGCGGCCCTGTTGCCGAAGGTGGATGTGGCCCTCGCCCAACACGTCCTTCCTGCGCCCGCCGGCCTCGTCGGCACCCACGTCGGACCCACCTTGTCAGCCGCCGACAGCATGCGCATCACCCTCCACGGGCGCGGCGCGCACGGCTCCATGCCGCAAGCCTCGGTCGACCCCGTCGTCTTGGCAGCGATGGTCGTGGTCCGCCTCCAGACTGTCGTCGCACGCGAGGCTCGCCCCGGAGACCCGGTCGTGGTCACCGTCGGGAGCATCCAGGCGGGGACCAAGAGCAACGTCATTCCCGATCACGCCGTCATCGAGCTCAACGTGCGCAGCTACAGCGAGGAGACCCGAACCTCGGTCCTCGACGCCATCCACAGGATCGTCGACGCCGAGTGCGCGGCGTCGGGGTCCCCGAAGCCGGCCGACTACGAGCTGTTCGACCGCTTTCCCCTCACCGACAACGACGCCGAGACCACGAAGAAGGTGGCGGCGGCGTTCGCCTCGTACTTCGGGGAACGCGCCCGGCCGCTCCCGATGCAGACCGCCAGCGAGGACTTCAGCGACATCCCTCGGGCCCTCCGGGCCCCCTACTGCTACTGGGGCATCGGCGGCATCGATCCCGCCACCTACCAAAAAGCCGAGCAGGCAGGGCGGATCGCCCAGGACATCCCGGTCAACCACTCGGCGCACTTCGCTCCGGTGATCGAGCCCACCTTGGACACCGGGATCCAAGCCATGGTCGTAGCCGCGCTGGCCTGGCTCGCCCCGCCTCGAGCCGACGAGCAGTAGCGGATGTGCCCATCACCGGGGTGGGCGGCGGCACCATCCGTCACGTTGTGATCACGAGGGTGCCGACGGTGCTCTCAAGCGGCCTGTACGCCGTCCCGGCCGCATGCGGCGCCACGCTCACCGCGCTGGCGCTCGAGTTCCACTTCTACGGCGGCGCGATCGCCGTCGTGGCGGCAGCGGTCTGCTTTGCCATCCGCATGCTTGGCGTGCGTTTCAATCTGAACGTCCCCGTCTCCCAACCCCGCGTCACCGCGCAGCCAGGCTCGACTTCGGAGGACCCCTCATGACCGTCACTCTCGGTGATCCCACCACCGTCATCCTCTGTGGCAACCACTTCGACGGGCGCGCAGATGCGCTGGGCGGCCCGACCGAGATCCTCGTCAAGGACGGAAGAATCGCCCAGCTCGGCCCCACCGTCTCCCGCCCCCCGGGCGCCCGCCTCATCGATCTGGGCGGCCATACTGTGACCCCGGGCTTCATCGACTGCCACGTCCACCTCACCATGGACGCAGCGCACCTCTCCACCCAATTGCTCGACTCACCGGCCACCAAGGCTCTGGTCGGGCTCCGTCTCGCCAACGACTACCTCGATCAGGGCTTCACCACGCTGCGAGACCTCGGCAGCACCGACCCCGACTGGCCGACCATCGACCTGCGCAACGCCATCGCGGCCGGCACCGTCGAGGGGCCCCGACTCGTCGTGGCCGCCCACCTGATCGGCTCGACCGGCAGCCACGCCGACGTGAGCAGCCTCTATCCACCTCGATGGCACTTGCCGATCAGCGACCCCGCCGACAGCCCCGACGCCATCCGACGCCAGGTTCGACAAGAGCACAAGTACGGCAGCGACTGGGTCAAGACCACCAACACCGGCGGCTACTTCAGCCCCGGCGACGATCCCGCCCGGGTCACCTGGTTCGACCACGAGATGCAGGCCCTCTGCGACACCGCCGCCCAGCTCGACCTGCCCGTCGCCGTGCACACCGGCGCCGCCGAAGGCTGCAAGCAGGCCATCCGCTGTGGGGCACGGAGCTTGGAGCACGCGTACCTCATCGACGACGAGGCCATCGCCATGGCCGAAGACTCAGGCACGTTCATCGTGCCCACCATGCAGATGACCCAAGAGGACCTCCAGGCCCTGGGGCAGGGGCAGCTCACCCCCTACACCGCGGCGAAGATCGAACGCGACGCCGAGCAGATCCTCCAGTCTCAGCGGCGCATCGCTACAAGCAGGGCCAGGATCGCCTACGGCACCGACTGCGGGATGTTCCCCTTCAGCCACGGAAACCTCGAGTTCCAGGCCATGGTCGCCGCCGGCCTGAGCCCTGCACGTGCCCTGCGCGCCGCGACGGGCACCGCCGCCGACCTGCTCGACCGCACAGACATCGGCACCCTGAAGCCTGGTGCGGTCGCCGACATCGTCGCCATGCCCGGTGACCCCATCGACGACATCACCCTCACCACAAGCGTCGACTTCGTGATGATCGGCGGACAGGTGAGACGCCAACCGGCACCTCACCCATGAACTCGGACCCGTTGCCCACAGGGATCTGGCTCCGGACGGCCCCCGGCCCGAGCTCGTCCACGCGGACGCTTCATCCCCCCCATCCCTCCCGGTTGGCTGGCATCCCCGCCGTGCGAGCGATCATCCGGTCTTCACGCGACGAAGCCCACGCACCACCGGACGGACCGCGTACCTGATGCGCTTCCGGTGCCGGCTGAAAGCGCAAACGCTCTCCGGCACGCCCCCCTTGTGCCGACCGCAGGTCCTGAGTAGCGTCAGAGGTGCGTTCCACCTGCGTCACGGGAGGTCGAGATGGAGCTGTTGCCAGATGCATCCGCCAGTCAAGAGCGACTGGACCTCCCCATCCTCGGCAGCGCCACGGAGTTGGAGAAGCGCAATCTTCTCGCCTTCGACGAGATGGACTTCAACGTCTTCTCCGGCCGCGACTGGGCCCGCTTCCACGAGAGCCATGCCCAGAACGTTCGTGTCCACTTCCCTGACGGACATTTCACCGACGGTCTCGAAGTCCATATAAAGGACATGGACGCGATGTTCGTGTACGCGCCCGATACGCGCATCGCCATGCACCCCATGCGCATAGCCCAGGACGAATGGACCGCGGTCACCGGCGTGATGCGCGGCACCTTCACCGAGCCAATGCCCGATGGCAAGGGTGGCTTCATTCAGCCGACGGGCAAGGAGTTCTCCATCAACATGGCTACCTTCGCCCGCTGGAACGACCAAGGGACCATGGACGAGGAGTGGCTGTACTGGGACAACCAGACCTACACGCAACAACTCGGACTCGGATAGCTCACGGTCCCCGTAGTCATTACGGAGGTTCGCCGCTCAAACGTCTGGGGCGTTCCCACCCTCCAGCGATGCTCCCAACCGACTCGTGCCCATTCCTTGGGCGATGCGATCCAGGACGCCTGACCCCGGCCGGAATCGCGACGCCACTAGAAGTTCGTCCAGCCCGGATATCAACCTCGCTGCTTCAGGTCGCCCAGGTGGCCTCCCACCTGGGCGACTTGCGCGCGGACGGCCTACCCGATACTGACCGGCTTGGAACACGGTGATCGTGACGAGACGGAGACCGACCGCCCAGTCAATATGGCGCCAAACGCGCACGGCACGGGCAACCCTTTGTTGCCATAGCGCGAAACAACGCGCGATCGACGGCATGCTCTCCGCAAGCCTCGTTGCTGTTACACCGCTGCCTTGGATCCTCCGTCGATAGGGATCGTCTGTCCGGTGATCGACTTCGCGCTGTCAGACGCGAGGAATAGCGCCAGTGCGGCAATGTCGTCGGGGTCGACGAAGCGTTTGATGGATTGCAAACTCAGGGCATCGGCGGTGACCTCATCGAGGCTACGTCCGCTGGCATCCGCTCGGCCTTGCAGAACACGGCGGATACGGTCACCCTCCACTGCTCCGGGGGCGATAGCGTTGACGCGGACGCCGGCGTCACCGAGTTCAACGGCCAACGTCTCAGTGAGAGCGATCAGCCCGCGTTTGGTAACAGCGTAGGGGCTTCTGTTCGGGTAGGCGAACCGTCCACCGAGCGAGCTCATGATGATGACGACCCCGGCGTCGGACCTTCTCAAAAGCGGGATGGCCAGTCTGGTGACATTGAACGTGCCGGTCAGGTTGACGCCGAGAACTGCCTCCCACTGGTCGGGGTCCATCTCTTCCACCGGGGTAGTGGGCCCGGAAATCCCGGCGTTGTTCACCAGCACGTCGATACCGCCGAGCGCCGCGGCAGCGGCCTTCACGAATGCCTCGATCGAAGATCGGTCCGACACGTCGCAAACGGTCGCCGTGATCGACGGGTTTCCTTCCGTAGCCTCGTGCAACGCCTTCTCGTTGATGTCGCAGATGTGCACCCGGTCGCCGTTGGCGGCGAAGGCGTTCGCGACAGCAAGACCGATGCCGCTTGCGGCAGCTGTCACGACGACCAGTCTCTCGTTGTTCATCTCTACCGTCTCCTCTTGCCTATCTTCTTATCGTTGAGCTTGGCACTTTTTCGTAATCTCGAGGCCACCGAGTCAGTCCAGGTTGTTCGGTCAGTTCGGCTCGGCGCGGCGCCACGTCAAGACAGAGTTGACCGTCTGTCCGCTCGATTGGATCGGCGCCACGGTTCCCAAGTGCAAGGTGTCACCATCGAGTTTCACTCGGCGCGGTTGGGTTTGGCCGGTCCAGTCGGGGAACAGCGATACGAACATGGAATGGGTGAGGGTCTGGGTCTCTTCGTCAACGTGGAACGGACCCGAGTAGGCAATATAGGAGGTCGCTTCCCGCTGGTAGTCCTCCGGGGTTCCGGCAAACCAGTCTCCCGAGGAGAAGTTCGGCCGGTCAGGTTTGGACAGCTGGGCTGACATGTACCCATCTGGGGTGTACATGATGATCCCGTTGGGCCGGTGTCCCAGTGGCTCGAAGGGGTCGGACCCGTCCACCGGGATTTCCTGGTAAGAGACGAGCTTCCAGGCGCCGATCAGTCTATTCCGTAAGCTTTCAGTCATCACTGCCTCCAAGTTTCTCCGGATCGCTGGCCCGGTGATTGAGCATCTACGGTCGGATTGGGTCTGCGCGAGCGGGCGATGTTGACCAAGGCTACGACGGCGAGGGCGGTGATGGCTGCGGCGCAGATGAGAGTGGCGTCGAGGTTGCCGATGTGCTGCGAGGCCACTCCAACGCCGGTCCACCGGGATTATGAGGCCGAGGTTGGCGGCGACGAAGTACGTCGAGATGACCTGGCTGCGGTTCTCACGAAGCGGTAGCGCATCACCGCTCGGACTCTCCCTCATAAAGAAGGCCGTGGCTTTTTTCAGCAGGTCACGCTGCATCTGGAGACGCTTGACCTCACGGCGAAGCCGCGTGTTCTCCTCGCGGAGCTCGGTCAAGGCGCCGTCGCGCTCGCCGCGGTCGACGCGCTCTTGGCGCACCCAGTTGCCGAGCGTGTGCTCTCGGCACCCGCCGTCGGCGCCAGCCTCGCCTACTAACACAGCTTAATTTCGGACTTCTGTGTCACGACGCTTGCCACGCCGGGTCCGACGTCGTCCAGGTTCTGTCTTTGAAGAGCCACCCGAGAGGGGGACATGGGGCCTCCAGGGGTCGTAGCCAGCCACTCGAGCGCGTCGTTGTACAGCAGTCGTCGCGTGCGCCATCCAGGTGCGACAGACCCTGGTACGTCGTCACTCGAACGCGGTCGACGGCCGAGGGATCTCGTTCGACGAGGGCGGAGCGAAAACACTTGGCACCGTCGGAGGGGACGTGGCGGTCCTCGCTGGCGCAGTGGAAGCTGATTGCGACAGGTCGCTCGTACGCCCCGAGATGGGTGATGGGATCGAGGTGGTCGTAGAACCACTGGGCGTAGCGGTCCGCTTCCCCCTGGTCGATTAGCTGCGGGATTCCTCCACGTATGCACGCCGGGCCGGGCCCAGTCGGGCGTGGCGACGAGAGCACTCACTCGAGTGATCCGGTCGTCGATGCCGGCGAGCGCCACGGCCACGTCGCCGCCCCGCCCGACCAGCGGTCGTCGTGGAGGGGGTTCAGGACCATCGGGTGACCATCGGGTGCAGACCCGACGAAAACGCTGGTCACTGGGCTTGCACTATGCAGCCGCCCAGGCACTGCACTTACTCAATGTCGCTTCACCGTTGAAGTCCCGAGAAACCCGCTGCTGCTCTCGGTCCTGGTGAGACCCTGGGCTTGGGTACCCGATGGTTGCTGCCGGCCGGGCTAGGGCGCCTGGCCGGCTCCCTGGGACTGGATGAACGCAGCGAGCAGGGCCTGTAGCACGTCGAAGTCAGCGTCGAGTTGCCGGCGGGTGTGGTGGCGGAATCGTCCGGCTACTTCACTGACGACGAACCCCAATATGGCGGTGCTGACGAGACGCTCCACCTGACCGGTCCGGTCCTCGGGCACACCCGCCTCGAGTAGCGCCACGTAGACGGCTTCCCGCGTCCGACGAGCCTCGACCGTGGTCGCCGGGCGCTGGAGGAGGAGCGGAAAAACACTTGGGTGCCGGCGTGCCGATGTCCGGAGGTTGGCGGCGAGTGCCGAGAGACGCTCGGGCCAGGGAAGCTCCGAGGGGGGCGGCGGGAACTCGGTGAGGAGGAGCTCGACCACGCCGTCGAGCAGGTCCGCCTTGTTGGCTACGTGACGGTAGAGGGCCATCGGCGTGACGCCGAGGCGCTCGGCGAGACTTGCCATGGTGACCGCGTCGAGCCCCTTTTCGTCGGCTATCGCCAGGGCCTCGGCCAGGACCTGTGCCCGGTCGATTCGCTTAGGCCTTCCCACAGCCTTTAGTGTACATTATATACATATGAGGGTGCTGCTCAGCGATGGTTCGGGGCTCACGGCCCGCCAGTGCGCAACCCGGCTGTCCGCGGATGGTCACGCGGTCGAGGTGCTGTCGCCGGGCCCGATGTGCCTGTGCCGGTTCACCCGCTCCGTCGTCCGGGTCCATCGGGTTCCCCCCTACGGAACGGGCCCCCTGGCCTGGCTCGACGCCGCCCTCGATGTCTACCGGTCTGGCCGCTTTGACGTGCTGTTCCCCACGCAAGAGCAGGTGGCGGTGCTGTCGTGGGCCAAGAGCCGGCTCGAGGAAGCTGCAGTCGCCACCGCTGTCCCTTCCTTCGACGCGCTCGCCGCCGTGCAGGGACAAGATCTCGGCGTCGGCCACGATGCGCCGTCTCGGGGTCCCCCAGCCACTGCTCTCCGTCCTCGGTGCCGCCCAACATGGCGGTGGTCGCCTCGGCATCCTCGCCGAGGTCCTCCACGCCGGGCGACGAGACCACGGCTACCTCGCCAGCCGCGAAGAGCTCACGCCTCTGGCCCATGAC
>JAJYMM010000080.1 GCA_021787035.1 Actinomycetes bacterium | reverse complement strand
CGGCGCAGACCTGGCACAGGCGCTTTGTCCCGAAACCGCCGTCCCCGTGGCCGACGAGCATGCCGAGGATCCGCTCTCGGCGCCCCCCGCCGGCCCCGCTCACGGGCCTGTGCCGATGCTGCGCAGGCGTGGGCTGAGGGGGAGCAGACCGCCAGGCGCTGACTGCTGCCCGAGCAACTTTCTGGTCGTTTCGATAACCGCGAGCGTCGGAGCGTCGGGGGCCGTTGTCCGGTCGCGGCCACTGTAGACGTGCCGGTCGCGCCCTTCCAACCTGGCCGGCCTACTCCGATCTCCGCACCCTTGCGACGCGTTTCTCAGACATCGAAGTCCGCACGGACCTGGTCGCGAACCTCTTGAAACGGTTCGGGCCGCCAGTCCGCCGGGGCCCTTAAATCGTCCCGCCCAGGCGTTGCTTTGCAGCTCCGCAGTGAAAGGACTCACCAGTGATAGAAGTGGTGCCTGCCGCGCCGGCCGCGTCCCACTGCGAGCCCGACGAGCCAGACGACAAGGAAAATGAACGCTGCGACCCACAATAAATGCGCGACGAAGCCAATTCCCAGGAAGAACAGGACCACCAACAGTGCCAGCACGATGACCATTAAACGGTACCTCTTTCCATTCCAGGACGGATGTCCGGATGTCCAAAGGAACACTTCAGTCTTTTCGCAAGGGGCCTCGAAGGAACTGGCTGGGCCGCCCTTTCACAGTCGACCTCAGCCTTGCTCTAGTCGTGCCGGGGGCCGGGGACACAGGCCGCAGCGAAGTGCTCCGTGGCAAGTGTACCCCCCGCCGAGCATCAATGAACTCGGGGGGAAACAAACTTTCCGCGCCGGTATCGCGCGCCGGCGCAAGGCATCACGGGGGTACGCCTGATGCCGGTACCTCGGACACGGCTGCCCAGTGGCTCGAGAAACCGTGCGCTGGCACTGCAGTGGCGATGAGGGCACCGCTGCCACCGCCTTTGTCAACGAAAGGCCGTACACTCAATCTAGACGCACCTCGTGGTGCACCGCTGTTGCCCCGGTCCCCGGCGACGCGTGAGAGCAAAGTGGAGGTACTTGTGAGAAAGAGCGCAACCCGATTTCTACGGGGCATAAGGACCGGCTTGTCATGTCTGGCGGACCGACACTGTTTTGGCGGCAAACGCCGGGCACGCTGGAGCCCGATTCTCCGAGCCCAACATCCTGGTGGCCGTCGGACAGCTCACCTGGTGCTGGCCCCGGTGCACAATGACCCTTGGGACAACCGTCGCAGGTTCGTTTCATGAGCGAGCTCATGGATGACGGGCCCGGCGACAACGCAGGCGGGCCCGAGATTGGAGACGAAGATGTCGGCACGTCCGAAGAGACCGGCACGTCCGAAGAGACCGGCACGTCCGAAGAGACCGGCACGTCAGTAGATCAGGGCCATGCCAGCTGGAGCGCCGCCCAATGGCGGGGGAGGCTGCTCATCGATAGCAAAGGCGACAAGATCGGCAAGCTCCGAGAAGTGTACGTCGACGTCGAGACTGACCAGCCTCAGTTCGGAACAGTCAAGGAAGGCATCATCGGCCGTCACTTGACCTTCGTGCCCCTGGGCGGGGTTCGCGTCGGCCCAGATAGCCTGGTGGTCACGGCAACCAAGGAGCAGGTCCGCTCCGCGCCCGACATCGAGTTGCACGGCGACGAGCTTTCTCAAGCAGACGAGTCAGCTCTTTACCACCACTTCGAGCTCAATTACACCCCGCCCTCTACCCCGAGCGGGCGGCGTCTTGCCCGCCGCTGACGGAGCCTCGCGCTGGCTGCGTGGCCCACGGGAGCGGGAGTGCATATCCGTGGCTACCTCGGCAGGCCGCCTGTGGCAGAGCCTGCTGGCTAGGGCTACGCTCAACAGCGTTGGCTAGCGAACCCAGCCCCGTCACGGCCGACCCGGCAGAGGGCACGGTCAGCGGCCCAAGGGAGATATCGCCGGCGCTCGCCCGCGCGGTCTTCGGTGACGCACCGCCGTGGGTGCGGGACTTTTCCGACCTCTCGTACGAGTGGCGCCGGCTCTTCGCGGAGCTGGTAGGGACTTTTTTCCTCGTCGTGGTCGCCGCGGGAGCAGACGTGATCGACGCCACGAGCGGCGGTGCGATAGGCAGGGTGCCCGCGGTCGTCGCCCCCGGGCTCATGGTCATGGCGCTCATACTCGCGACCGGTGCGGTGTCGGGTGCCCACCTCAACCCGGTGGTCAGCGTCGCCTTTGCGCTCCGCTTGGAGTTCCCCTGGAGGCGGGTCCCCGCCTACGTCCTGTTCCAGGTCGTCGGCGGCTTGCTCGCGTGCCTCTTCCTCTGGGCGATGTTCGGCAAGGTAGGCGGCCTCGGTGCCACGTACCCCGGTCCTCATATTGGCGACGCCCAAGCCGTGTTCATGGAGGGACTGCTCACCTTCGGGCTGCTAACGACCATCCTCGGCACGGCTTCTGGAGCCCAAAATGTTGGCGCGCTCTCCGCGCTAGCCGTCGGGGGTTACATCGCCCTTGCCGGCCTGTGGGCAAGTCCCGTGAGCGGTGCGTCGATGAACCCGGTGCGTTCGCTAGCCCCCGACGTGGTGACAGGCAGCTACTCGGCCTACTGGGTGTACCTCGCGGGGCCGGCGCTCGGGATGTTGGTCGCCGTGGGTGTTGCCTACATGTTGCGTGGGCGGGGCCATGACGCTGCCGCGGCCCGGGCGGCCCAAGGAAGCCTCGGTACGCTCGTGCTCGAGCGCCGTCCCGCGGATCCGGCGAAAGGCTGAGGTGCCCTTGTGGGAAAGCGGGAGGCCAAGGCCGCTAAAGGTGGGATCAAGGAGGCCGCGCGCGGCGTGAGTAAGGACGGGAAGCGCCTGCAGAAGCAGCATTGGAAGAAGGATCCGGACGAGCACGACTTCCCCGCGGCGGCAGACTACCTGAGCCTCCTGCTACAAGAAAAAGACGCGGCCGCCCTCGTGTCCGCCTTGCAGTCGGCACCGCTCGAGCACCGCAAGGCCAAGGATCTCCTCCGGGCCAGCTCCTTGCCGTTGCTCCCGCCGGAGAACTTCCACGTTGCCTCAGACCTCGCGAAGGCGCGTTCTGGCGAGCGCCTCTCTCCTGTGCTTCTCGTGCGGGGCGTGCTCGGCGCTGGTGTCCCTCTCGCCATCGCCGACGGCTATCACCGGATCTGCGCCAGCTACCATTTGGACGAGGATGCAGAGATCCCTTGCCGGATCGTGAGCGGAGGGGAGCGCGGTTCCCTCGCCGAGCAGGGGCCGGGCCCAACGGCTGCGCCCGCCTGAGGGCTGCACCCGCGGCGAGAGCTACGGGCGCAATGATTAGCTCGCAGTGCCGCCCAAGGAGTGCCGCCCAAGGAGTGCCGCCCAAGGAGTGCCGCCCAAGGAGTGCCGGCCAAGGAGCGGCGGCCAAGGAGCGGCGGCCAAGGAGCGGCGGCGGAGCGAGTGCGTGGCGCTTGCGGCGCGATGGCGCTGGTGGTAGGCTCGCCGAACGAGGCCAGCGGCCCCCACCGTTGCTCTAGATCCCGGTAACGCGACATCGAGTGTCATGCTCGAAAGGCACAGGAACAGGAGCAGCGAAAATTGGTTCCACGATGGCAGTTCTGGCGGCTGCGCTCTTTCGCCAAGCGGGGGTCTACTTGCTCTTGGTTCGGCGCGCCGCGCTTGAATTTACCCTCCCGCCTTCTCAACTGGACGTCGGGTGTCCCCGACGCTTCTCTGGCCCCGTCCACCCCGATTGCTCGCGCCTGCAGATGGCGAGCGGACGCGGTCGCGCCGATCAGGTGCCGGGCGCCAAGAGGCCGCTGCAGCCGGCCCGCCGAGGGGATGTTCGGCCATCTCGATGCCCTCTACGCCCTAGCCTACTTAGACTCCGGCGATCCTGAGGGTGCTCAGCAAGCGGTAATCAGTGCCTTCATCGACGTGTGCCGGGACCCTAAGTTCACCCACACTTGCCGGCCTCGACTATGGCGGGCCTTGGCGGCCCACGTCCACCGGACGGGCCAAAGGCGACAAGCGTTGCCGGCCGCCGAGCCGGGGCCGTTTCGCGCGGGTGCGCTCTCACCCCACGAGCAAGAGGCGATCGCCCTCGTGCTCGGTGGCCGGCGCGAGCGAGAGGCGGCCCGCTTGCTCGGCATTTCCGTGATCATGTTCCGTCGGTACGTCCGGGCCGGGCTCGAGGCGGTGCACGCGACCATGGCCACGTAACCCCGCAGCCGCCACGCGCTCGCTGCGGTGCGCGAACGCCAAAGCCCCTGGAGGGGCTACGACCACGGCGGGGACGACCGGTGACCGAGATGCCGGCGGGCCTTGAGCTCATGCCAAACTTGGTCGAACGCTGGCTCTGAGCGCCCACCAAAAAAACGCAGTGCCGCCTAGCGCATTCCGTTATGGTAGCCACCCGCTCCAGGCGTCAAAGGGCTACCGAAGTACCAGAAATATTGTGACGCTTGTTCCATGGCCCCGTGTACGCTGGGGCCAAAGGTCCCGTACCGGAGCGGGACCAGTTCGTAGTCCGTTCGTTGTGAATGCGTTGCCCCAGACCCTGGTAATTCGTCAACCGGGGAGGCCGCAGATGAACATCGGATAACTGATTAGGCTTATCGCAGGGCCACCTGACCCGCACCCTCGCCTGGGTGTTTTCGGCGTCGCCATTCAGACGGCTTCGCGGTCCCTGACCTTGCTCGGCACACGCTTGCGCCCAAGGCTAAGTGGCGCGATGCGACATTCTCACCTAGCGCAGGTGTGCACGGCGCGCCCCCTGACGGGAAAGACCAACCAGCTACTAGCAACTTTTGACACTTGGAATAGGAGTAAAAGATGACCTTTCGACAGCACAGCCGGCGGTTCCGGCATGCAACAGCGAGCGCCACGTCGCTCGCGCCACTTATAATGGTGGTCGGCTTCTTGGCCCCCACAATTTCTTCGGCTTCGGCGGCGACCACAACGACGACGCCAACAAGCACAACAACCACAACGACCAAGACAACCGCTCCTGGTACGGACTGCTCTGCTCCGGTGAGCGGGACGGCCCTCAGCCGTACCGCTTGGACGGCCAGCACTAACGCTCCGTCCGGTAGTGCAAACGTGCCTGCTAACGCATTGGACGGAAAGCTGGCAACCCGTTTCAGCACTAACGAGCACCAGGCCCCGGGCTTGTACCTCGAGGTGAACCTGGGTGCTATGCAGTCCTTCCAAGAACTTTCGATGGTGTCACCCAACTCGCCCACCGATTATGCCAGGGGATATGAGCTGCAGGTCTCTACGAACAATACGTCCTGGGCCAGCGTCGCTACCTGCACGGGTACCGCGACACCCGAGATCGTAAGCTTCCCCACCCAGACGGCGCACTACATCAAGGTCGTGCTTACCGCTTCGACCACTTCCCACTGGTGGTCCATCGACGAGCTGAACCTGAACGCCACGTCCACTACCAAGACAACGACCAAGTCAACGACCACGACCACGCGGCCCACCACGGCGAGGACCACCACGTCGCTTTCCTCATCGGCGAACCCGGCCTCAGTGGGCCAGGCTGTCACCTACACGGCCAAGGTCGTCCCCCTGCCGAGCGGAGGCACCGTCAACTTCTTTGGCAACCGGGCGCCTGTACTAGGCTGCAACAAGGTCCCGGTCAGCATTACAACCGGCCAGGCCGTCTGCTCGACCACGTACTTCTCCGGCGATCACCTCGGGGTTCAGGCCTTCTTCTCGGGCCACCTTCTTTTCGCGCCCTCCTCTTCAGGCATCTCGACCGAGGTTGTCAAGCTCCCGTTGCCCGGTTACTGGCTCGCCACCCGCGGTGGCCAGGTGTACGGCTCGGGAGCCGCGCTATCGCTCGGCGGGATGGCTACGTCGAGCACCACGGGGCCACTAGTAGGCATGGCAGCCACCCCGAGCGCCAAGGGCTACTGGATGGTCACGGCCAACGGCACGGTGAGGACCGCCGGTGATGCCAAGTTCTACGGCGACTTGCCCAACCTCGGTAAGCACGTCATGGACGTAGTGGCTATCGCTCCCACGACCGACGGCCACGGGTACTATCTCGTGGGCGCGGATGGGGGCTTCTTTACCTTTGGCGACGCCAAGTTTCACGGGTCGGTGCCTGGCCTCGGCCTCCACGTAAGAGACGTGGTGGGCATGGTGGCCTCGCCGGGCGGCAGGGGTTACCTACTGGTGGGGTCTGATGGCGGCGTCTTCACCTTTGGGACCACCCGCTTTTACGGCTCGCTGCCGGGCATAGGCAAACACGTGCACGATATCCGGGCCATTCTGCCCTCTTCCACCGGACGCGGGTACATACTCGTAGGCGCGGACGGTGGCGCTTTCAATTTCGGTACAGGAGCGAAGTTCCACGGCTCGTTGCCTGGAGAGGGCATCAAAGTGTCCAACATAGTGGGCCTCGCCCTCAGCCCCGACAATGGCGGATATTACATGGCCGGTGCTGGCGGGCATGTCTACGGCTTTGGAGATGCCAGCGCATGGGGTAAACCGGCCGGCCTCGGCTCCAACCTGCCGGTGGCGGCTATCGCGGGGACCTAGCCTGTAGTTTTGAGCGCAACCACCTTAAGCTGAGCAAATGTTACTGAGGAAAAACGGTGCCGGTTGACTGACGACCCGCCTAACAGCGGGTAGCAGTGGCCGGCACCGACACTTGGCTGACTTAGGCGGCCGAGGCCGACGGCATCCGCCGTTCGGTGAGCCGCTGGATCGCGTGGGGCCCGCAGGGGTGACTAACCGGCGCAACCTCCGCCCGACTGTTTACGGGGGCTATAACTGTGGGGGAGTGCTAGCCGCCTTTGGTCGAGCCCCGGCTCGCCGCTGGCGGCTAGCGTCCGTCCGTCCCTGCTGGCCTCGCCGTTCCATCCGGCGCCCGTACCACCCGGCGCCGCGCCATGCGGCAGTCGGATTGCAGCCTCAGCCCAGGATATTCACGGCGCGCGAAACGACCACAGCGACAGTCACCAGTGCGGCCAGGGACTGCAGCATCATGAGGAACTTGGCCCAAGCGGTGAGCGGCATAGTGTCGGTCGGGCTGAACGCGGTGGCGTTGGTGAACGACGTGTAGAGGTAGTCAAGGAAGCTCGGGACCCATCCGGGTGCCGAGCCCGGCGTGGACATTTGCGGGAAGAGGAAGTCAGCGTGACGGCGCTCTGGCTCCTGCCTTGCGGCAGGCCCGCCGCGGTCGAGCTCCCAATACCAGAGCCCGAACACGATGACGTTGGTGAGCCAGACCGGGACTGACGCATACACGAGTGGTCGTCCTGCGGTCTTGGCGACGTAGAGGAGAGCGTGGATGAGCTCCATGAGCGAAACGAAGTTGGCGATAGTGATGAGGGAAATCAATGCGACGCTGACTGAGCGGAGGCGCCTCTGTTCGGCAGAGATGTGACCGGGGTTGGCAATCAGGAGAACGACGAGCAGTGCTCCTTCAAGAGCTGGGATCAGCGCACGGTTTCCAAGCCCTCGGATGAGCGTCTGGGGTAATATGAGTTGGAGCGCAACGGCGGCCAAGACAGCGAGGAGGGCCGGCCAGCGGGGCTCGTGGTGCGACTGAATTCCCCAGGCGACAGCGTCGTCGCGGCTGCGGATCTGCGCGTCGTCCATGAGGTGAGACTATCGGGGGATCAAAGGCAATTCGGGGATGCCCATCGGCTAGCTTCGATAACCTGGCGTCCCAACAACGACGGCCGTCACCGGCACCCCCCAAAAGCCGGGCCCTGATCGCACACGTTAAAGGTATGCCCGCAGAGAGAGCTGGCCTGAGTATCGCCAATGCGTTCGTCCAGCTACGCCGGTGCGCTAGTAACCCCAACGAGGCTCACTGTCGTCTCCCGGACCGAGCACCGGCACAGGCTATGGTGGAGGGATGACCGCCTGGGAGTACCTCATCCTAGAGCTCCCTAGCTTCCAGCCCGCTACCCACGCGCCGGGCGCCTCTGCGGCAATCCATGCGCTCAACCAGGAGGGCGAGCGAGGTTGGGAAGCGGTCGGGATGATCACCCTATCTGAGGGCAGGATAGCCGTTTTGCTCAAAAGGTCCCGACAGCTTTAGGCCGGGGGCGGGAGCAAAGGTCGCGGGAGCAAGGCCACGGTGACCCCACCCGCCTGGCTTAGGACCCTCGGTACACAAACGCTTACGCGGTCTTCAGCTCCACCCCGTGACCTAACGGGCTGGAGAACCGGATGCCCCGAGCGTTGGTCCTGGCCTTTTAGTGCCAAGGGGCTGGCAGGCTGGGCTAAGCGTCCGCTACGCACTACTACCCGCTTGTAGCGAGGGTTTAAGCCCGCCGTGGCTACCGGTTTCAGCGCGCGCCCAGGGGTTGTGCGCCAGCCCCACAGTTTATAAGCGAGGCAATAGGCACAGCCGATCCGTCCGGCGGGCTGCATAAAGCCTGGTCGTGGGCAGGTTGAGAGCGCCATCCTCGGCTTCGGAAAGAACGGCAAAATCGGCGGTGGCGGGCCCGCCCTGGTAGCGTGTCCGCGTGGCAATTGTTGCCGCTCTTGCCGCGGCGCTGTTCTACGCGTTGGCCTCGGTCTTCCAGCAGTGGGAGGCAGAGCTCCAGCCACCGGAAAGGGCACTCCGACCGAGCCTGGTCGCGCGCCTCGCGAGGAGGCCGCGTTGGCTCCTCGGGTTGGGCTTCGACGGCGCCGGCTACGCGTGCCAGTGGGTTGCGTTGTCACGCGGGTCGCTCGTGGTCGTACAGCCACTGCTCGTGGTGAGCCTCCTGTTGGCTTTGCCGGTCAAGGCGAGGCTCGCGCCTTACCGCATGCGGCCTTGGGACTGGAGCGGCGCCGTCTTGACAACCGCCGGGCTCGGCATGTTCCTGGCAGTGAGCAGGCCCGCTCCGGGTTACGCCGGGGTTCCCCTGAGCACGTGGGTGGCGCTGCTCTCCATTGTTGCGCTTGTGGCGATCGGGCTTGTTTTGCTGGGCCGGGACTGCAGCCCACGCTGGCGGGCGATGGCTTTCGGGACGGCCGGGGGCTTGGTGTTCGGGGCGAACGCCGCCCTGACGAAGACCTGCGCGCACCTCTTATCACGGGGGCCGGTGACCTTGCTTTCCAATTGGGAGCCCTACGTGATGCTGGTCGCGGGCGCTTGTGGCATGGTCCTGTCCCAGAGCGCGTTCCAAGCGGGTCCGCTCGACGCCTCTCTCCCTACCCTTACGGCCATGGATCCCCTAGTGAGCGTGGTGGTCGGTGCGCTCGCGTTTGGGGAAACGCTGCAGAGCGGCGTAATCGCTCATGTGTTCGAGCTTATCTCGTTCTCCGCTGTGGTTGTCGGGATCTTTGTGCTGGCTCACACCGAAGCGACCAAGGCCGCGCAGGCCCGCCACTTCGATGTCGTGCGGGTGTAAGTCGCGCAAGGCCGAGCACGCCTGGGCGCACGCGCTTGGGTGGTCCGGGACAAGCCGGAGCCGGTGAGCCCGAGCCCGAGGTCGGGGGCCTGGGCTGGACGGGGCCGACCTAGTCGAGTGGTCCCGAGCCTGCCCTCGGGGAGGTTCAAGGCACTTGGCCGCCGCCCAGGAGGTTGAGCTCGTAGATGCTTTGGATCTGCACGTCCTGACCAGTCTCGGGGGCGTCGACCATCTTCCCGTTGCCTACGTACATCCCGACGTGGTACACGTCAGTCGCTGTCCCGAAGAAGACGAGGTCACCTGGCACAAGGCTGGCGATGGCGACTCGTCGAGTGAGGTCGTACTGGTCTTGTGCTGAGTGAGGGAACGACACCCCAGCCTGTTCCCAGGCGACCATGACGAGCCCAGAGCAGTCGTAGCTACTGGGCCCCGCTCCTCCCCACTGGTAAGGCTTCCCGATCTGTGACAGGGCGAAGTCCAAGGCGACCTTGGTCCCTGGGTTGCCAATGTTTGCAGTCGTGGGTGCGGTCGTGGGTGATGTGGCCGGCGTGGTGCTTGGGGGTGTGGTCGTCGTAGTCGCCGGGAGGGTCGTGGTCGCCGGGGACGTCGTGGTCGAGGTCGACGGTGCCAAGCCCGTCGTGGCGCTCGGCCGCGAGGTCGTCGTCGAGGGAACCGACCTGTCCGTTGAGGGACCCGGCACCGTGGTCGACGGCTCGGTCCAGATAGTGGCCGGGAGCTCCGTTGCCTTCGGGAGGATGGTGGTTGTGGGGGCTGAGGCGGTCGTGGTCGGGGGCAACGTGGTGGTTGGGGCAGAGGTCGTGGTGGGAAGCGCAGTCGTCGTTGGCCTCACCGTCGTGGTCGGGAGCGTCGTCGTGGTCGGGAGCGTCGTCGTGGTCGGGAGCGTCGTCGTGGAGGTCGTTGTGGGAAGCGCCGTAGTTGTTGGGCCAGAGGTCGCAACACTGGTTTGTAGCTCCGCAGGAGGGCTCGCCGCTGCTCCGCCCTCCGTGGTGGGCACGCTCGCGAGGGGAACGGGTGTGCCCGAGGTCTGGGCGACGCCGGCCTCTGGCGGAGTACTCGTGCCAAATGAGGTAGTGGTCAAAGGGGGCGCCTGGTGCTCCGTGGTGGCGACGAGCGCTTCTTCCTCGGCCTGCTGGACAGCTGCTTGCTGGTGCTGCGCCTGTGCCACTGCCAGGGCGAGCGCACCCTTCACGCCCGCGAGCTGATGGCGTAGGAGTGATTGTTGGGCCGCGGCAGCCGACCGGTCGGAAGTGAGCTGGAGGGCGACCGTGTGCACCGCGGCTTCACGTTGCCCGAGGTCAGCGAGGACCGAAAGCAGGTGCGCCGACGCCGACCGGTACCGTGAGATCGCGGTTGTTTGCAGCTGCGTAACTGCCTGCGCGTACCCGGCCATGATGTACGGGCGAAGGCCCGAGGTATCACTGGCCTTAAACAAAAGGGCATCTACTCCGGTGTAGGCAGAGATGGCCTCGTCCACCAGGGCCGTCTTTGCACTGGCTAGCTGTGCTTTCGCCGAGGCCGCGGCTTTTTGGGCCTGCTTGAGCTGGCCCTGCAGCTGGCTGGCGGCGACGCCTTCGGCGTCGGCGCGTTCTGCCAACTTCGCCATCACAATGCCCTCTTGCTGCAGGTCGCTGGCTATCTTCGCAGCTTGGGCCTTCTCGGAGGCGACCTGGTCCCGGGCGCTCGAGAGCTTGGAACGCGCGGCAGCGACGGCTCCGTCGCCTTTGACGGGGGACCGTTGACCCGCAGGCGCGGGCACGACCTGGGCCTGCGCGGGGAGAGCGGTGCTCGTAGCGGTGGCCCCGGCCAGCGCGAGCGCACCCGCAGCGAGAGCCGCACGGGCCCTCGACGCGCGACGATGACCCTTGTCGGCTGGAGGATTCGTGGCGTTTGCGCGGTAGTCACTCGGCGAGGGCAACAACACCCCTCCCTCTTTGCTCAGGTAGAACTCTAACCACTCTGGTCACAGCTGTCACTAGGGCCGCAAGTCCTTCTCCACCGTTTCCCGTATCGGCTTCCATATCGGCAGGCCGAACGGCCTGGACAAGCGTTCTGCAAGGACCTGGTACAGGCAGCAGGTCTGTGCGGACCGGTACGCGCGGGAACGGGCAAGTAGGTTGCAGCCGATGACCGACACCGTCGTTCCCGAACCTGCCCCCGAGGGGGCAACCGACCAGGGCTACCGCGTAGAGCACGACTCGATGGGCGACGTGCTCGTCCCGGCAGCCGCCAAGTGGCAGGCCCAGACCCAGCGCGCCGTCGAGAACTTCCCGGTCTCGGGCCTTCGCATAGAGCGGTCGCTCGTCCGGGCAATCGCCCTCTTGAAGGGTGCCGCCGCCCGCGAGAACGCCAAGCTGGGCGTGATAGGGCCGGAGGTCGCCGGCGCTATTGCGGAGGCCGCATCCGAGGTCGCCGAGGGCAAATGGGACGCGCAGTTCCCAATCGACGTCTTCCAGACCGGCTCCGGCACGTCGTCCAACATGAACATGAACGAGGTCTTGGCCACCCTCGCCGGCGAGCGCCTTGGCCAGAGGGTCCACCCGAACGACGAGGTCAACGCGTCGCAGTCGTCCAACGACACGTTCCCCTCGGCCATCCATCTGGCTGCAGTCGAAGGAGTCACCGGATCCCTCATACCATCGCTCGCTCACCTGGCCGAGGCCCTTCGCGAGAAGGCGGAGGAGTTTGCTGGCGTCGTGAAGGCCGGCCGCACCCACTTGATGGACGCCACCCCCGTCACCTTGGGCCAGGAGCTCAATGGCTATGCGGCCGCGGTGGAGCATGGTATCGAACGTCTCGAGGCCTGCCTCCCTCGCCTCGGCGAGCTGCCCCTAGGCGGGACGGCGGTAGGGACCGGTCTCAATGCCCTCCCTGGCTTTGCCCCAGGCGTCATCGGTCGCCTGACCTCTGAGCTGGGCCTCCCCTTGCGCGAGGCGAGGGACCACTTCGAGGCGCAGGGCTCGCGCGATGCCCTTGTGGAGGCCTCCGGCGCCATGCGGACGGTAGCCGTCTCGCTCTACAAGTGCGCCACCGACCTCCGCTGGATGGGGAGCGGGCCGCGAGCAGGCCTTGCCGAGGTGCACATACCGGACCTTCAGCCAGGCAGCTCGATCATGCCGGGGAAAGTGAACCCCGTCATCCCTGAGGCTGTGTCCCAGGTGGTCGCGCAGGTTATCGGCAACGACGCGTCCATAGCTTTCGGGGGTGCTGCCGGCAATTTCGAGTTAAACGTGATGCTCCCCGTCATAGCTCGCAACCTTCTGGAATCAGTGAGGCTCCTAGCGAACGTGAGCCGGCTCTTTGCTGACCGTTGCATATCAGGGTTGGAGGCCGACGTCGCCCGCTGCCGAACCTTTGCTCTTTCCTCCCCTGCCATCGTGACAGCTCTCAACCCCTATATCGGTTATGAAAAAGCGGCCAAAGTGGTAAAACAAGCTCTCTCTGAAGGCAAAGACCTCCGGACGGTGGTGTTGGAAAGCGGGCTCATGTCCGAAGAGGAGGTGGACCGCGCCCTCGACGTTGTAGCCATGACGCGAGGCGGGATCGCGAAGTGACCGCAGGCACAGGCTGGCCCTACCACCTGCTCGTCCTTCTGCACATAATCTGTGCCGTCGGGGGTTTCGGGGCCGTCATGTACCGCGGGTTCAGCCTCGACCTAGCCCGCCGGCAGGGGAGCGCCGGCGCGGCCGAAGCCGGCGTCCTGGCGGTCCAGGGCCAGGTTTCCCAGTTCGCCGAGATCCTCATTTATGGGGTCGTCGTCTTCGGGGTTGCCGCTATCGGCGAATCTGGCCACTCGTCGCAGTTCAGCAAGGCGTGGGTGATCGCGGGCCTCGTTGTCTATTTCGTAATGCTGGGAGTGCTCCATGGGATGGTGCGCCCAGCAGAGCGCTCCTATCGCAGTACCCTCCTCGAGCTCGCGCAGGTCCCGCCCACGAAGCCGCCGGCCAGGCCCCCGCAGTTTGCCCAGCTAGACAGCCTCCGCCGGAGGATAAGTGCCGGTACGGGGCTGTTCAACGTGCTCTTGATCGGCGCGCTCTACCTGATGGTGTTCAAGCCCTGATCGCTTCACCCCTTCGAGGATGCGGCCTCCCCGTCGAAGGAGACCTCCACATGCTGTTCGGGGCGGCGCCTGTTTTGCAGTGCTTGGGCCGCCAGCGAACTGCGGTCGGCCTCGGTAAGGGGAGGCTGTACCAGCGAGCGCGGGAAGAGCCGCCGGGCGAGGACGACGTTTAGCTCCGCTGAGTAGACGGTTAGCTCGGAGACCAGGTAGATCCACGCAAATAGGCCGAGTACGATGCCGAAGGTGCCGTAGAGCGAGTTGTCATTTTTCAGGTAGTGGGCGACGACGAAACCCCCGAAGGACTGGAGGATCGTCCACCCGACGGCCGCGAGGGCTGCCCCGGGCACAAGTTGGTGCAACCGCACCGCCGCCGGGGTCAGGATGCGGAACCCGGCAAGGTAGTCGAAGAAGTTCACAACAGCCGACGCCGCGCCGCCTGCGACAGCCAAGGCGAGCGTCCCCTTGGCCGCCGGCACGGCTGCACCGAGGAACGTCCCTACGATGAGCCCGACTCCGAGCACGCTGAGGAAGGCAAGGCTCCGGCCAAGACGCGCTGCGAAGTTGGGCCGCTCGGGCCCTGGCAGGTTCCAGACCTGCGCCATCGTGAAGATGCCGGTCTGGCCGAGGGAGAGGGAGCCCCAGACGAGGCCGCCGATCCCGACGGCGAAACCAAAGATGCTGTCGCGCTTTATGGCCTTGATGTTGCCCGCAAGGTCGGTACCGATGACCGGGAACTTGTCGAGTGCTGAGGTCAACACCTCGTGGCGGAGTTGCGGGTGCCCATTCAGCACGAGCCCGAGGATGGTCACGAGGAGTAAAAGGAGCGGGAAGAGGGTCCCGAAGGCCGTGTGCGCCAGGTTCGCCACGAGCGTCCCTGCGTTGTCGTCCCCGAACTTCTTCACGACGCCGAAAGCGACCGCCAGCGGTAGGTGGTCTTGCTGGGTGCGGTCGAGCCTCTTGGCGAACCGTTTGAAGAGGCTCATTGGGCCCACCCAGTTGTCCGGCCTGGGCGCCTCATGCCTGGGCGCCTCATGCCTGGGCCCCTCATGCCTGGGCCCCTCATGCCTGGGCCCCTCATGCCTGGGTCCCTCATGCCTGGGTCGGGCGGGATTTGGCTGGTCACGCCTATTATCTTGCCCGCTACGCCCGAGGCGCGATCATGGGCCATGCCAGTTTTGCCCGAGGTCGCCACCGGCGACGCCGTCTTGGTCCCCCGAGGTTTCTCGACATATGTCGGCAGCGCCGGCCTCAAGGGGCCGGGCCCTGATATCTCGGTGGTGGCAGCGGACGCCCCCTGTTGCGCGGCTGGGGTCTTCACGCAGTCGCTTTTTGCCGGCCCTAGCGTCAAGCTCTGCCGGCGCAACCTCGAGGGCGGCTCCGCAAGGGCGCTCGTCACGGTGTCGAAGAACGCCAACGTTGCTACCGGCCGCGATGGCGAGCGCGACGCCGAGGAGCTGGTCGGGCTCACCGCCAAGGCTGCCGGCTGCGCGCCACAAGAGGTACTCGTCTGCTCAACGGGGGTCATCGGGAGGCCTTACCCGATGGACCTGATAAGGGAGCACTTCACTGGTCTTAGCATTCCCCGGTCGGCTGACTTCCAAGCAGTTGCCAGGGCGATCATGACGACGGACACGCGGCCGAAGCTCGCCAGCGCGCGGGTTGGGGAGGCCACGGTTACCGGCGTTGCCAAGGGTTCGGGGATGATCGAGCCGGACATGGCAACACTGCTCGCGTACGTGTTCACCGATGCTGCGGTGCCGGCGCGGGCACTCGCTCAGATGTGGCGGCGCGCTGTCGACGTCACGTTCAACTGCCTCTCCATAGACACCGATACCTCGACCTCGGACTCCGCTATCGTGCTGGCGAGCGGGGCAGCAGGAGAGGTTGACCCAGAGCCGCTCGAGCTGGCGCTGCTTGGCGTGTGCCGGTCTTTGACCGTGCAGCTTGCCGCGGACGGCGAGGGCGCCACGAAGCTCCTCCAAGTCGACGTGGACGGAGCGCGAGACACCAGCCAGGCCCGCCGAGTCGCCAAGGCAATCGTCAGCTCGCCGCTCGTGAAGTCCGCCGTGCACGGGGCAGATCCCAACTGGGGCAGGGTCGTGATGGCCATCGGGAAGTGCTGGGAATACCCAGACATCGACCCCGAGTCCGTGCGGGTCAGCTTCGGCGGCTTCGAGGTTTACCCGAGGAAGCTCGCATTAGCGGACCTCGACCGCTTGGCGGAGCTCATGCGGGGGAGCACGGTCGAAGTTGGCGTTAGCCTGGGGATCGGGCCGGCGGAGACGACCGCTTGGGGTTGCGACCTATCCCCCGAGTACGTCCACATAAACGCCGACTACACGACTTGAACAAGGAGCGGCGGTGCACCCTCTCGAACAGCTGCGCTATGTAGCCAGGGGATGGGAGAGCCTGGACGACCTCCCTGTGCCCGAGGTCGCGCAGGTCCTCGCCGAGCTGGCCGAGGACAGCCCGGCGAGCCTTCTCCATGCGTGCCGGCGCCTGATCGAGTACTTCCCCGCCTCGGGCCGGCTCTGGTGGCTCTCGGCCCGAGCCCTGTCCGCCCCGGAACCCGTGGAGGGGATCTGGGAAGCCGCGGACGAGCTGCTGGAGGACCCAACGGGAAAACGGCTGGCCGAAGCGCTGCCGGCCGGCGTTGGTGTTTCCGTCCTCGGCCCGGTCGCAGGCGCAGTGGCGGGGGCCCTGCGGCGCCGGCGGGCGGAGGACAGGAGCGGGCGTAAGAAGGGGCGCGGGCCCTCAATGCTGGTCGTGTCCGCTCTGGCTGGCGGACCAGGCGAACTTCTTGTCCAGGCCGGCGCGGCCAGGCAGGTCCCCGACCTCGTGGGGCGGGGGAGGCTGATATGGGTGGTGGTACCGAGGGGTACGGTTCTGCCTGGCCCTCTTTGGGCCCAGTTGCTTGAGCGGGCGCAGGGTGCGGGCGGTGTGGAGGTGGTCCAGCCGGAGGCCTTCTCGGCCCTCTCCGGCCCGGACGGGCTCTCCGGCGCGCGCGAGCTGCTTTCCACGCCCACGTGCCCTCCAGTAGCGGAGCTCCTCGGTTGGAGGTCCTAAGCGGCGCCCATCTGGCTCGGGAGTGGCCTGTCCTCCAACGGTGTCGACATGGGCACAGGGGGGTGCGGAACGGTCCGGAACTGGCAGGGCCCGGCGCCCACCGGATGGGAGCCTTGTCCGGGCCGGGCGTTGCCCGGTCCACCAGCTCCTCGCCCGCCGGGCGTACGATCTCGCCATCATGTACTGGGACGGCCGGCTTAGCTTGGAGGGCCTCGGGGCGGCGGAGCCGTTCGGCACCGTAGTCGCCGACCCACCGTGGCGCTTCTCCAACCGGACCGGCAAAGTGGCGCCGGAGCACCGCCGGCTCTCTCGTTACGAGACCTTAGAGGCCAAAGAGATCGCTTCGCTGCCGGTGGCGGATCTGGCGGCCGAGCACTCGCACTGCTATCTCTGGGTGCCAAACGCGCTTCTGGCCGAGGGCCTGTCGGTCATGGAGGGATGGGGATTTACCTATAAGGCCAACCTCGTCTGGCACAAAGTGAGGAAGGACGGCGGCTCGGACGGCAGGGGGGTCGGGTTCTACTTCCGCAACGTCACGGAGCTGGTCCTTTTCGGGACGCGTGGCAAGCTGCGCACACTGGCACCCGGGCGGCGCCAGGTCAACCTGTTCGCGAGCCGTAAGCGTGAGCACAGCCGGAAGCCCGACGAGCTTTATGCCATAGTCGAGGACTGCTCGCCTGGCCCCTACCTAGAGCTCTTCGCCCGGTACCCTCGCACCGGCTGGTCGGCCTGGGGCAGGGAGGCGGCACCGGACGTGGTCCCGCGTGGTCGCCGGTACAAGGGCTACGGCTGAACGCCGCCAGTGCTCAGGCCCCGCCGGGCCCGAGCCGCTTCTCGAACCAGTGATGGGCGTAAAAGTTGTCGTTGTAGGGGGCCGTCTCCATGTAGCCAGACGAACGGTAGAGGCAGAGCGCCTCGCGTAGGTGCGCGCTCGTGTCCAGGCGGGCCGAGGTACACCCAAGCATGCGGGCAGCATCTTCGAGCGCGCCAAGCAAAGCCCGGCCTACGCCTCTGCCCCTCGCCGCGGGGTGGACCCACATGTGCTTGACCTCCGCGGTCATGCCTTCGAGCCTGCGCAGCGCCCCGCAACCGACAGCGCGCGTTTCGACGCGAGCCACGAGCAAGATCCCGTTGGGCTCGACGAGCTCCTCGTCGTGGGCGGCAAGGGCGAGGTCCGGGTCGAACCCGCCGGGGAAGCGCCGGCGCAGCTCGTCAAAGTAGGCCGAGAGCAGACTTGCAGCCAGCTCACTGCCCGGTGGTTCGGGAGAGATGTCGAGCCCCGGCAGCCCGCGAAAGTCGTCCATTGCCCCAGTCTTGTACCGCCGCCGCTCGGCAACACGATCGCCGGGTTGCGCTTACCGCGGCGCCCACGTGGCCAGGCAGAATGGGGACGTGAGCGGGGGCCGGTTCTGGCAGCAGGTGCTCGATCGAGGGCCGCAACCTGGGCCGGCCCCATTTGTTCCTCTGCTGGGGAAGACCGCCGAGAGGTGTCGTTGCTGATTGTGCGCGCTCGGCCGCGTGAGCCGGAGTGACTTCGGGTACGTTCCCGGAAGGTTCGGGTCCCCCCAGGCCGCTGGGCATGATTGCATACCGTATGTGTAATGAATCAGGGCCCAACGCTTTGCCGATGTAATCAATCATGCCCAGCGGCGGGTTTTGAAGTGGTGTCGGGCGTGGATTTCTTCGTCATTCACGGTGAGACCGAAGGAGGCCCTTGGGGCCGCCCGCGCTGCGGCCGGCACCCGCGCTGCGGCCGGCACCCGCGCTGAGCGCCGGCATGATGCTGGCGACAATGGCTGCCGCGATCATGGTCGGCGTGGGGGCGCGGGCGGTATAGAGGTATAAAGGCTGAGGGCTTGGGGGTTAGCGAAGGCCCCAAGGAGCGGCTCAGGACCAGTCAGCTCGCGTGCGCGAAAAAGTAGGACCCGCCCGCAACGGTCTTGGAGGACAACTCGAACCGCTTCGCGCTCGACCGGGGGGAGGTCGTCGGGGAGTTGCTGCACCAGCCCATAGAACCAGCCCATCGAACGGGAGCGTGACACGCGTCCGACGAGGCTGGCGGAGGCTGGGCGTGGGCGGCGGTCGTCGCACCAGCGACCGTGCCGTCTGGCCGCGCTGCCAGCCTGGTCGGCTTTGTGGTGGGTCGTTGCCCGCTCAGCTAGGTCGCTGCCCGCTCAGCTCGTGCCTGCGACGACGTGGGGCTCATCTTGGTACACGCGGGCAGCAGCGCGCGTCCCGCGCCGGCCCGTGCAGGCGAGGGCGGTCACCGTGCAGACGGCACCGCATGCCACCAATATCGCCCACGACAGGTGGCTGGCAGTGGTGAACTTCGTTGCCGCGGCGTCGGAGAGGCGGCTTGGCCCGAGGGCGGTGGCACTCACCATCGAACCCATGACGGCCACTCCGAGGACGTTGCCCATTTGCCGGGATGTCGACGCGATTGCCGAAGCCACGCCGGCCCGTTCCGGCGGCATCCCGCTTACGGCCGTCTGGGTGATGGGCGGGTTCACAAGGCCGAACCCGCAGCCGAGGAGCACGTAGGACGCTCCGAGCCGCAGTAGGCTCGTATGGGGGTCGAGACCAAGGAGCGGTGCGCCTCCCACCATGATGCAAACCCCGCCGAGCGTGAGAGGGACGCGTGGCCCGAACCTCCCGACGAGACGGCCGGCAACAAGAGAGCAAGCGGCTATGGCGGCGGTCGCGGGCAGGAGCGAGGCACCAGCGCCCAACGCGGAGAAGCCCCGGACGTCTTGGAGGTAGAGGGTGTTCACGAAGAGGAACCCGGAGAGGGCGAGGAAGCTTGTGACTGCAATGGCTGTTGCCGCCGAGAACGGCGGGCTCCGGAAAAAGTGCGTCTCGAGGAGGGGCTCGTCCCGGTGCCGCTCGTAGGCCAAGAGAGCGACAAGGCCGACTGCGCCGGCGCAGAACAGGCTGATGATGACCGCCGAGCCCCAGCCGCTCGCCGGCCCCTCAATCACGCCGTAGGTAACAGTTGCGAAGACGACGACCATGAGCAGTTGGCCGCCGGGGTCGAAGGCCCTCGGGTGGGTGGAGCGCGACTCGGGGACGGTCCGCCGCGCTAGCTGCAAGGTGGCCAGGCCGATCGGGATGTTTACCCAGAACACCGAGCGCCATCCGACGCTTGAGACGAGTGCTCCGCCGATGATCGGGCCGGTGGCGATACCCAGCCCGAAGACGGCGCTCCAGATGCCGAGGGCGCGCGCCCGTTCCACGGGGTCGGAAAAGACCTGGCGCACGATCGACAGCGAGGCGGGGACGAGCAGGCACCCGCCGAGCGCTTGGGCCATGCGGAAGGCGATCAGCGCACCGACGCTCGGTGCCACGCTGCAGAGGGCTGATCCCAGCGTGAAGAGCACGAGACCCATGGTGAAGACGCGGCGGCGGCCAAAGCGGTCACCGACCGACCCTGAGAGCATGAGAAGGCTGGCCAGCACAAGGAGGTAGGCGTCGGCGACCCACTGGAGGCCGGCCACGCTCGCGTGAAGGTCTCGATGAATGGTGGGCAATGCGACGTTGAGCGCACTGCTGTCCAGGTAGGTCATAAATAGGCTCATGCTGCAGATGACGAGCACGCCATAGCGACGTCGAGCGCTGCTCGGCGACGGCCCGGCGGGCGCGCTGGATGGCGAGGGCTTGACGGGCGCGGTCATCTATTGAAGGGTCGACCTGTCACAGGATGGAAGGTCGGCGCAGCTTAGCGCGCTTAGGGGCGAGCCACAGCGGTCTCAGCTGCAAGCAGCGCAGCGTTCATGCGCCGCGCCGCCAGCCCGCCCCGGTCGATCTTTATGCTCACTTCGGCAGGTTCGCCCTCCTCGGCGAGCCGCTGCTCCAAGATCTCCAAGGCGTCCACGTCCTGTTGTACGACCTCACGCTGGATCTTGTCGAGGACGCTCGTAACGTGCTCGTCGTCGATGGCGAAGTCGCGGGCGACGGCCCAGAAGTCATAGCACGAGCCGGCTGTGGACGGCGTTAAGCCATAAAGGATCTTCATATGGAACCCGCTCGGGTCAGAGCCGTCTGCCTCGGGCACGACGCCGGCGGGCGCCAAGCGGGAATGCAGTACATAGAAACCAGGAGAGTAGTACTCGATGTCCTGCCAGCGGTCTATTGGGGAGGACAGGCCCGTGGAGTTGGCGTAAAAGGCTGGGCACTGGGCACCTTGCATATGGCGGTTGACCCGTACCACATGTGCCTGTTCGTCCGTCGTTGTCTCGATCGGGGTACTGGCTACCTCGGGCGTGCCGATCAGGCCGGCGTGTAGATAAGACTCGTGGGATAGGTCGAGGAGGTTGTCGGCGAGCAATTGGAACCTGGCGGCGAGTGCCGCCATGCCTTCGATCACCTTCCAACGCGGGTCTGACAGCCACGGGGCACGTGGCAGCCTGGACCAGTCGGGGTTGCTGGCATCGCCCATCCACACGAAGACCCACGAACCCAGTTCCGTTACCGCGTAAGTGCGTGCATCGGCCCTTGATGGGATGTGGTCTTGGCCCGGTACTGCCACGCAACGGCCTGCGCAGTCGAAGCTAAAGCCGTGGTACCCACAGACCAACCGGCCGTTAGCGAGCGAACCCTTGGAAAGAGGGTACTGCCTGTGCGGGCATCGGTCGGCCAAGACGACCGGAGCCCCCTCGGGGGAGCGGAACATAACGAGGTGCTCGCCGAGGACGGTCCTTGCCACCAAGTGCTCGGGCGAAAGCTCGTGGGCGAAGGCGACCACGTACCAGGATTGCCTCGGCCACAGCTGCGCCACCTTGGACCAAGACGTAGCGGTGCCCGGGCTGGCACCCTCGTAGACGGAGTTCTCCTGCCTGGCCGTCACGTTTTCTGGCGCAACGAGCGTGGCGCTCATCCGGTGGCCCCCTTTCAACCGCTGGCGGTCTCGACATCGTACATCAAGCCTGCAGGAGCCGAAACCCGTGCTTGCCATACGAACACAGATCCGGGCCGCCCCCGGTTCCCGATTGAGGGGGCGCACAAATTAGACAGGGGCCAGCCCGACATAGTTTTCTGCCAGGGTCCTTGCGGCGGCGCTCGAGGTCGTCGTGTAGCGCAGCTGCGCCACCTGTAGCTTCTGCTCGAAGGCGTTGGCATTTTCGGGGAGGTGGAGCATCGAAGTCATCCACCACGAGAAATGCTCGTAGCGCCATACCCGTCGCAAGCAACGCTCCGAGTAGGAACCGAGTGAGCTGCTAGTCCCCCCTATGAAAAAGTCTACGAGTGCCTCGGCGAGCAGGCCCACGTCGCGCAGGGCGAGGTTGAGGCCCTTGGCTCCCGTCGGTGGCACGATGTGCGCGGCGTCGCCAGCAAGGAACAAACGCCCGTACTGCATTGGTTCGAAAACCAGGCTCCGCATGGGGGTGATGCCCTTTTCGAGCACGGGGCCTTTCGCGAGCTCCCAACCCGGAAGGCCGAGGCGGAGCTGGAGCTCTTCCCAGATCCGCTCGTCGGGCCAGGTGGCCAAGTCTTCGTCGGGACGGCATTGCAGGTAGAGACGGGAGAGCTCTGGTGAACGCATGCTCGCGAGCGCGAAGCCGCGGTTGCTGTGCGCATAGATCAGCTCGTCGTTGGAAGGAGCCACGGCGGCCAGGATCCCGAGCCACGCAAAGGGGTAATCGCGTGAGTAGCTTTGGAGCACGCCCGGGGCCACATGGCCCCGGCAGACGCCGCGAGAACCGTCGCAGCCCGCCACGACAGCGCACTCGAGCTCGTGGTTGCGACCGCCGTGGCGGAAAGTGACCCTTGGCCGCGAAGTCGTGAGGTCGTGGAGCGCGACATCGGAGACCTCGAACAGGAGTGGCCCCCCAGGCTCCACTCGCGCGGATATCAGGTCCTTTACAACTTCTGTCTGGCCGTAGACCACGATGCTCGCTCCGGCGAGCTCGTCGAAGTCGATGCGGTGGCGTTCCCCGGCGAACTGGAGGCAGATCCCGGTGTGCACGAGGCCCTCTTTGTTGAGGCGCTCGGCGCAGCCGGCCTCCTCTAAGAGCTCGACGCTACCTCGTTCCAGAACCCCAGCACGGATGCGGTGCTCCACGTAGTCGCGGCTGCGGTCCTCGAGCACGACCGAGTCGATACCCTGGCGCTCCAGCAGCCTGGCGAGCGCGAGGCCGGCCGGGCCGGCGCCGATGATGGCGACCTGGGTCCTCAACCCTGGCACGTCATACGACCTGTCCGTCATCGCCAACCTCGTCTCGCTCAAAAAGGGCAGCCTGGCCTTGGCCGACGCCCACGCACAGGGTTGCCAGCCCGAGACGGCCATTGCGCCGGCGCAACTCATGGAGGAGCGAGACCACGAGGCGCGCCCCGCTCATTCCGAGGGGGTGGCCGATCGCAATGGCGCCTCCGTTTGGGTTGACTAGGTCGGGGCGCAGGCCGAGCTCGCGCATGACGACCAAGCTCTGGGAGGCGAATGCCTCATTGAGCTCCACCAGGTCAATCTGGGAAAGTTCGACGCCCGTACGGGCCAAGAGCTTTCGGACCGCCGGGACTGGGCCGACACCCATGTAGCGAGGGTCCACTCCTGCCACGGCGCTCGCGACGAAGCTGCCGAGTGGCTCAACGCCGAGGCGCCGCGCCATTCGTTCGGAGGCGATCACCACCGCCGCCGCCCCGTCATTTATGCCTGAGGAATTGCCAGCGGTGACGGTCCCTTCCGCGCGAAAGGCCGGCTTCAGCGTGGAGAGCTTTTCGAACGTCGTCTCCGGCCTCGGGTGCTCGTCGGTACTTGTCTCGCCTACTGCGACGATTTCCTCGTCGAAGCGCCCAGCTGCAGAGGCGGCCGCCCATCGACGCTGTGACTCCAGCGCGAACGAGTCCTGCTTTTCACGCGAGACCCCGTAGCGTTCGGCGACGTTTTCGGCGGTCTCGCCCATCGCTTCCAGGGGGAACATGTCGGCCATCTTCGGGTTGGGGAAACGCCACCCGAGCGTCGTGTCATAAAGGGCCCGGTCACCACGAGGGAACGCTCGGTCCGGCTTCCCCATCACGAGCGGTGCCCGGGACATCGACTCAACGCCACCGGCCACGAAGAGGTCGCCCTCGCCTGCAATGACGGCGTGGCAGGCCGAGACGATGGCCGAGAGGCCCGAAGCGCACAGCCGGTTGACCGTTACTCCGGGGACCGAATCTGGGAGCCCTGCGAGCAGGGCCGCCATGCGGGCGACGTTGCGGTTGTCCTCGCCGGCCTGGTTTGCTGTGCCGAGGTAGACGTCTTCGACCTCGTCGCCCGGCGCCCCGGCGCGCTTCAGGGCTTCGCCGACGACCAAGGCGGCGAGGTCATCGGGGCGCTCGCCGGCGAGGGCGCCGCCATAACGACCGACAGGAGTGCGCACCGCCGAGAGGATCACCGGCCTGCTCACGCCGGCTCCTCGGCGAGCACGTTGTCACCCATCCAGGCGAGGAACTTGTCGCGGTCCCGACTGATCGCGTCCCAGCCGACGTAGAAGTCGTTGTCGCGCTCGTAGTAGCCGAGGGCGTACGAGGGGTGCGCGCCACCGGGCGTGGGGGAAACGGCCGTGATCGCCCAAGTTGGCAGGAACACCGAGTTCGGCCGCGGGACGAGCTCATCGACTAGCTCTTCAACTGTGACGAGCGAACGCGCCGAGGCGAGCACGGCTTCCTTTTGAACTCCCGTGATCCCCCAGAGCTGGACGTTGCCCCGACGGTCTGCTTGCTGGGCGTGCACGATGGCGACATCTGGCTGCATCGCTTTCACGGCCACGAGCGCCTCCCCGGTGAAGGGGCACTCAACCGTCGCGATGGTGGGCGAGCGGCCGATCAGGTCGGTGCCGGCGTAGCCGCGCATGACGGCGAAAGGAAGGGCAGACGCACCCGCTACGTAGCGGTTGGTGAGCCCGGCGTGGCTGTGCTCGTCGATCGCGAGCGGCTTGGGCCACCCGTGCTCGATGGCGTCTCGAAGGCGGTGAAGGGAACCGACGCCCGGGTTGCCGCCCCAAGAGAACACGAGCGCGCTCGCACAGCCCATCCCGATCATCTGGTCGAAGACGAGGTCGGGGGTGAGCCGCACCAATGTCAGGTTGCGGCGACGCTGGCGGATCACCTCATGTGCCGCAGCAAAAGGGATGAGGTGGGTGAAGCCCTCGAGGGCCACGCAGTCCCCGTCGTGGACCAGCTCGGCCACCGCCGACTTCAAGTCCAGTACCTCGGCCACGCACCCCTCCTTGACCTTCGCTCCGTCGGGCCATACACTATCAGCTTGTACACGTAGCGAACGTGATGTTCGTATAGCGAACAGAAACCTCGAAGGGGAGGGCACATGCTCGAAGCAGGTGCACCATTGGGACAAAGCGGGGACGGGGAGGGTCGCGGCTCGCTCGACGGCGCATCATCTCACGTGCTTTCGAGGCGTCAACTGCTGATGGGCGCGGGGTCGGGGGCTGCCGTCCTAGGTGCCGGGAAGCTTTTCGGTGGTGGCCTCGACCGCCTTGTCGCAGAACGCGCCAGGCACATCCGCCAGTCAGCGACGCGCACGATAGTGGTCGGTTTTGTCGGCCCGCAGACCGGTGCACTGGCCGACTTTGCCACGTCCAACAACTTCGCCATTTCGGCGGTTCGCGCCACGTCGGGGTTTTCCAAGGGTTTCAGGACAGGTGGCCAGCACTACGACTTGCAGATCATATCTGTGGACACACAGTCCAACCCCAACCGTGCCTCTGAAGTCGCAAAGGACTTGGTGCTCAACCGAGGGGCCGACATCCTGATAGCCAGTTCGACGCCCGAGACCGATAACCCCGTGGCGCAGTTTTGTGAAGTGGAAGGGGTCCCGTGCGTGTCCACGGTCGTGCCGTGGGAGTCATGGTACGCCGGCCTCGGTGGCAACCCGCTGAAACCCACACAAAAGTTCGATTACAACGTGGCCTTCTTCTTCGGCCTACCGCAGTTCGGCGATACCTTTATCCCTATGTGGAAGCGGATCTCGACCAACAAGGTAGTTGCCGAGATGTTCCCTAACGACGCCGACGGCAACGCGTTCCGTGCCGGGTTCCCGCCGCAAATCAAGGCTGCGGGTTACACGCCCGTGGACGGGGGTGCCTACCCCGACGGCACTGCCAATTACACCTCGATGATCTCGAAGTTCAAGTCCCATGATTGCGAGGTCTACGTCAACTGCCCCTTGCCTCCGGACTTCAACACATTCTGGAAGCAGGCAGCGCAGCAAGGGTTCAAGCCGAAGATCGCGACTGTCGCTAAGGTCCTCTTGTTCCCAGCCGATGTGAAGGCCCTCGGCCCGTTGGTCAACAATATCGCCACTGACGCTTGGTGGTCTCCGTTTGCGCCTTACAAGTCGTCGCTGACCGGCCAGACCGCGGCAGGGCTCGCCTTGGAGTACCAGCAAAAGACGGGCCAGCAGTGGACCCAGGCGATCGGCTCGACCTATGCAGCTTTTGAGGTCGCCTTCGATGCCTTGGCGAAGGCGAGCGACCCGCGCGACCGGGCGGAAGTTGCTGCCAACCTCCAGAAGATGAAGATCGAGAGCATAAACGGCGTCCTCGACTTCACGAAGGGCCCGGCGCCCGGCGTCGCGCTGATCCCGGCCGCTGGGGTGCAGTGGAAGCGCGGCCGCAAGGGCAAGTTCACTGATTTCCCGTGGGCCATGTTCGTCGTCGACAATTCCGACGCACCCGCCTGGCCCATCAACGGAGACCTCGAGCCAACCAACCCGTGACGCTCCTGGAGCTCGACTGCGTCACGAAGCGTTTCGGGCGCGTGACGGTGGCAGAGTCGCTCAGTCTCGAAGTGGCCGAGACCGAGCTGCTCGGCGTGGTCGGCCCGAACGGTGCTGGGAAGACAAGTCTTTTCAGCATCATTTCGGGGGACCTCGAACCGGACGAAGGCCGGGTGGTCTTCGCGGGGCAGGTTATCAATAGGCTTGGCTCTGCGTCCCGGTGCCGGCTTGGCATAGGCCGTACTTACCAGGTCCCCCGACCCTTCGAGCGCATGACCGTCTTCGAAAATGTCCTCGTCGCCGCGCAGGAAGGGGCAGGGCTGCGTGGCCGGGCATCTGGCGAGCAGGCGTACTCGTCTTTGGAGACGACCGGTTTGGCGGCTGACGCCAACAGGCCTGCCGGGAGCCTCGGTTTGCTTTCTCGTAAGCGCTTGGAGATGGCGCGGGCTCTCGCCACACGGCCTCGGCTGCTTCTCCTGGACGAAGTCGCCGCTGGCCTCACCGACCCTGAGGTAAGTGAGCTCGTGGCGATAGTGCGCTGGGCGAGAAGCGGGGCGTCAGGAGCCCAACCCGTGGCGGTTGTGTGGGTGGAGCACGTCGTGCGGGCACTTAGCGGTACAACCGACCGGCTCATCTGCCTCGACTCCGGCTCGGTCATTGCCGATGGGAGACCCGAGGACGTACTTGCCGACCCCGCCGTTAGGGACGTCTTCCTCGGGACCGACGAGGTGACGCCGGCGCGAGCTCAGGCCGAGGGCCCGGAGGTTATGCACCGCGAATCGCCCACAGCAGCCCAACAGCACAGCGCCCAACAGCACGGTGCCCAACAGCACAGTGCCCAATCGCCCAGTGCTAGATCACTCGGAACCCAGCCGGTGGGTGGCCAATGACCGAGGAGCCGCAAGGCAGGGAGCTGCTCGAGGTGCGCGACCTCACGGTGCGTCATGGCCAGCTCGTTGCTCTTCACGAAGTGAGCGTCTCGGTCCGCACCGGGGAGGTCGTTGCGATAGTCGGGGCAAATGGCGCGGGGAAGTCAACGCTCCTCCGCACGATCGCAGGGTTGCACAAGCCCACTCAAGGTTCGGTCAGCTTCGGTGCGGTAGACATCACCGATTACCCGCCCGACCAACGCGTGAGGGCAGGGCTCGTGCTCGTGCCGGAGGGACGGCGGCTTTTCGCTTCGCTCTCGGTGGAAGAAAACCTGCTGACGGGGTGCTACCTGAAACGCGGGGGCGCGTGGGACCTGGCCCGCGTGTTCGACTTGTTCCCATGGATGGCAGAGCGTCGGCGCCAGCCGGCCTCGCAGCTTTCCGGTGGTCAGCAGCAGGCCGTCGCGCTATCGCGCGCCTTGCTTACCAACCCGAGGGCGCTGTTGCTCGATGAGCCTTCCCTTGGCCTCTCGCCCGTGGCTCTGCAGCGCATCTATTCCGTGTTGCCCGAGCTTGTGGGATCGGGGATCGGGGTGCTCCTCGTGGAGCAGGACGTCCGCCGGGTGCTGAGGGTTGCGGACCGGCTGAAGTGCCTACTCGAAGGTCGCGAAGCCTTAGAGGGCGTCCCGGGGGGGTTAGAGATCGAGGAGATAGAAGCGGCGTATTTCGGTATCTCGGAGCGGGCGGTGACAAGCGCGTGACTTACGCGAACGCCTTGGTGCAGGGCCTTTTGCTCGGTGGCCTCTTCGCCCTCTTCGCATGCGGACTTTCGCTCATGTTCGGCGTGATGGAAGTGATCAACCTCGCCCACGGCGACATTGCCGTCGCGGCCGCCTACCTGGCTGTCGTGCTCGTGCCGCTCACCCACATCCCCGCGGTGTGGATCTTCGTGCTTGTGGTGCCGGCGTTTATGGTGGGCGGGTATTTCGGCCAGAGGTTGCTCATACAGCGTTCCCTCGATGAGGGCCCGGTCACGACCCTCCTTGTGACCTTTGGGCTCTCCGTGGTGCTCGAAAACGTCCTCCTCGAGGTCTTTACGGGTAACGACCAGTCTCTAAACATCGGCTCGCTTGTGTCGGGATCGTTCAGCGTTAGGGGGGTCATACTCCCTTATTTGTCCATCATGATCCTCGGGGCAGCCCTTGTTGCCTTGGCTGCTGTCCAGTTTTTCCTGAGCCGCACGAAGACGGGGCGGATGGTGCGTGCTGTCGCAGACGACCGAGAGGCGGCTCAGCTCGTAGGCGCCGATTACCGTCACCTGTTTGGCATCGCGGCCGCACTCGCGTCGGGCACCGTGGCCCTGGCCGGCCTGGCCCTTTCCATGTACACGACGGTTAACCCGAACACCGGCCCGTCGTACCTTCTTTATGGTTTTGCCGCAGTCGTCATCGGCGGCCTAGGCTCGCTTTGGGGCACGCTCCTCGGAGGGATGGTCCTCGGGGTGGCGATGACCATGGGGTCCCTCGTGGACCCGGACTTCGGTGCGATGCTCCCGTACCTAGTGTTCCTTGCCGTCTTGGCGTTCAGGCCGCGAGGGCTGTTCCCAAAGAAGGCAATAGCATGACCGCGGTCGCCACAACCGGGGCCGTCAGCCCAAGGAATGGCGCGCGGTCGGGCCTCGTTGTAAGCCGCTCCTACCAGGGGGCGACCTGGGTCGGCGCGGGTGGGGTTGCCGGCGTGGCCCTCTTGGCGGCCCTTCCTTTGTTCGCGAGCCAGGGTTTCGTGACCAACCTTGTCAACTTACTTATATTGGTTGCCATCGCGACCATGTGGAACGCGCTTGCGGGCTACGTAGGTCTCGTTTCGGTGGGACAGCAGCTGTACATAGGGACGGGCGCTTACATTGTGCTGGTCTTGGCCCAAAACGGGGTGGGGGCCTTCGCTGGCTTGGGGTTGGCGATAGTCGGGTCCGCGCTCCTAGCCATCCCCGCTTCGTGGTTGGTGTTCCGCCTCTCTGGAGCCTACTTCGCGATAGCCACGTGGGTGCTTTCCCAGGTTGCGATGTTGTTCGTCGAGCGCTTTACGTCCCTTGGTGGGGGCACCGGTGCACCGGTGCCGGGCCTCGACGTCTTCGGGCCGGGGAAGCTCCTCGAGTACACGTACTGGGCGGCGCTCGGCGTGGCCGTGCTGTCGGTCATCTCGGTGTACCTGTTGCTCCGGAGCCGGTTGGGGCTCGTATTGACAGCAGTGCGTGACAACGAGGTGGGCGCACGGAGCGTCGGGGCCCATGTCCTGGCCGCCAAACGAGTGGTGTACGTACTGGCTGCGGCGGGGTGTGCCGGAGCTGGCGCTGTGATTGCGATTAGCACTCTCGACGTCGAGCCCAACAACGTGTTTTCTGTGCAGTGGACCGCGTACATGCTTTTTGCCGTACTGATCGGGGGGATCGGCACAATCGAGGGCCCGGTTATCGGAGCGGTCGCGTTCTTCGTGCTGCAGCAAGTGCTTGCGCAGTACAACGCCTGGTACCTGATCGTCCTCGGGTGCGTGGCCATGGCGATGGCCATTTGGGCCCGCCGCGGCGTCTGGGGCTTGCTCGCCACGCGGCTGCGGCTGGAGCTATTCCCCGTCGGCTACCGCGTCCGGTTGGAAGAGAGATCGACAAAGAAAGCAGGAGGGACATGACCGTTGTGAAAGAGCGCCAGCTCCTGGTCGGTGGCGAGGAGGTGCCCTCCGCGAACGGCAAGCGCTTCGTGGATACGGACCCTTACACGGGAGAGGCGGTCGCCTCGCTGGCCGCAGCAGGGCCGGAGGACGCCGGCCGCGCAGTCGATGCCGCGGCCGCGGCCTTCGATGGCTGGGCCGCGATGGCCCCGGCGGAGCGCAGGAAGCTCCTCTTCCACGCCGCGGACGTGCTCGAGGGGAAGGCCGCCGAGGCGTCGGCGCTCATGACAAGCGAGACTGGTGCGATCGGGCCGTGGGGGTTGTTCAACGTAGCCCTGGCGGCGGAGATGCTCCGAGAGGCAGCATCTTTGGTCACGAGGCCGGTCGGGGAGGTGTTGACGAGCTCTACGCCGGGGAACATCTCGCTTTCAATACGCCAACCGGCCGGCGTGGTCGTTTCGTTCTCACCCTGGAACGCTCCGGCAATACTGGCAACGAGAGCGTTGGCAGCCCCCCTGGGCGCCGGAAACACGGTGGTCTTGAAGCCTAGCGAGCACGCGCCGCTCTCAGCAGGGCTCTTCCTGGCTGACGCTCTCTCGGAGGCAGGGCTCCCGGCGGGAGCGCTCAACGTGGTCACGACCGCACCCGAGGATGCCGCCGCCGTCGCGGAAGCTCTCATCTCTGATCCGCGGGTGCGGCGCGTCACTTTCACTGGTTCGACTCGTGTCGGCCGCACGATCGGGGAGCTCGCGGCGCGCCACCTCACCCCGGCGGTGCTCGAGCTTGGTGGCAAAAACTCCCTCGTCGTGCTGGAGGACGCCGACCTCGACTACGCGGTTGATGCGATCTCTTTCGCCGCTTACATGAACTCGGGCCAGATCTGCATGTCTGCAGACCGGGTCATCGCGCACCGCTCGGTGGCCGGCGAACTTGCCGAGCGGCTGGCGGAAAAGGCGGCGAAGCTGCCGGCCGGCGACCCCCGGGATCCCAACACGTTGATCGGGCCACTAATCACACGCGCTGCTGCCGAGCGAGTGGGCGGGGTGGTGGGGGAGGCAACGTCTGCGGGCGCCCGTGCCCTCGCTGGCGGCGGCAGCCCAGATGGAGCTGTTTACCCGGCCTCGGTCCTGCTTGGGGTCGGCCCAGACATGCGCATAGAAAAAGAGGAGATCTTCGGCCCGGTCGTAACGGTGCAGAGTTTCGACGACGAGGACGAGGCAGTCTCGCTCGCCAACTCGACCTCTTACGGTTTGACGGCGGGTGTCCTCTGCGAGGATATCCGTCGCGGCTTCGACGTGGCGAGGCGCCTGCGTACTGGGATCGTGCACGTGAATGACCAGTGCGTCGACGATGAGCCCCAGGCGCCCTTTGGCGGCACGGGCGACTCGGGATATGGCCGCTTCGGGGGCCACCACGGCTTTGAGGCGTTTATGGAACTTCGATGGGTGACCTTGCAGAAGTCGCACAGGCCGTTCCCGTTCTAGAGAAGGGCCGCTGCCCAAGATGACCCGAATGGCAACGACAGTCCCCGACGAGGCCGGGCTCGACGACTCCCTCGGCTTTAGCTCCGACGAGATGATGACAGTGGCTGCCTCCAGGGCGTTGCGCAACGGGTTGGTCTGTTTCGTCGGCATCGGGCTCCCGAGCACGGCTGCCAACCTGGCGCGCATCAGCCATGCTCCGGACCTCGTCCTCGTCTACGAGTCGGGCACGATCGGCGCCAAGCCAACCCGCTTACCTCTTTCCATTGGGGACGGAGAGCTCGCTGAGACCGCCGACACGGTCGTGCCGGTGCCCGAGATATTCAACTACTGGCTACAGGCAGGAAGGATCGACGTTGGTTTTCTTTCCGCCGCCCAGATCGACCGCTACGCCAACCTGAACAGTACCGTTATCGGTCCCTATGACCGGCCTCGCGTACGCCTGCCTGGCGCGGGCGGAGCACCCGAGATCGCCGCGTCCTGCCGCGAGGTGATAATTGTCCTGCGCCAGTCGACTAGGACATTTGTCGACAAGGTCGACTTCGTGACGTCTGTCGGCTATATCGGCGGCCCGGGGGAGAGGGAGCGACAAGGGCTCCGAGGGGGCGGCCCAAGCCTCGTCATAACGGACCTAGGCTTGTTGCGGCCCCACCCCGAGAAGCTCTATCTCGAGCTCACCCACCTACACCCCGGAGTGGACCTGGACCAGGTAAAGGCCGCCACCGGTTGGGATCTAGCGATATCCAAAGACCTCGTCCGGACGGATCCGCCGAGCGCTGCCGAGCTCCTCGCGCTGCGCCGGCTGAAGAGCGCCGGCTGAAGAGCGCCGGCTGAAGAGCGCCGGCTGAAGAGCGCCGGCTGAAGAGCGCCGGCTGAAGAGCCTCAGCGAGGCCTAACAGAGGGAGTGAGAAGGGCGTCGACGGCTACGGCGCCCTCACCCTCGCCGAGCACAACGAGAGGGTTTACCTCCAAGTCCCCTATGCCAGGTGTGGACCGCACGATTGAGCCGATTAGCGCTATCGCGTCAACCAAGGCTCCGAGGTCGGCCGCCGGGCGCCCTCGTGCCCCCGAGAGCACCGGGAAGGCCCGGAGCTTGCACAGCGCCGCGGCCACTTCGTCGCGCCCTGCAGAACCCGGGACGATCACGGTGTCCCCTAGTGCCTCGGCCCAGATCCCGCCGAGACCGGCGACCACATAGACGCCCCATTCGGGGTCGCGCCGTGCTCCGACGATCACTTCGGTCCCCCCGAGGATGGCTTCTTCCACGAGGACGCCGTCCAAGCGCGCCTGGGGGCATTGCTTCTGGGCGTGCGCCAAGATCCGTTCGAAGCCCTCGTCGAGCTCTGCCTCGGAACGCACGACAGCCACGCCGCCGACGTCTGTCTTGTGAGCGATGTCGGGAGAGGCGACCTTCAATACGACTGGGTAGCCAAGGCCTCCCGCGGCCTCGCGGGCTTGGAGAGGGCTCTTTGCTAGGGCCGAGGCCGGTACGCGGAGGCCCGCAGAGCGGAGAAGGGCCTTGGTTTCTGCTTCACCGACAGGAGCCACTATTCGACCGTGGGCCTCCAGCGGGAGCGGCCCGGCTTCGCTCCGGGGGGCACGCCGAGCCGCGACGCTCGTCGCGCTGGCCAGCTCAACGAGATTGTGGAGCGCCTTCAGGGCCCTCTCGGCGGAGCGGAAGAGCGGGATGCCGGCGTCCTGGATCTTCAGCCTGTTGGCCTCGGGTATCGGGTGTTCCCCGCCCATCACCACATAGACGACCGGCTTTGAGGCAGCCGAGATCGCTGGCACGAGGGCATTTACTTGCTCGGTGCCCTGCAGCTCGGAGCCGGGCATCGCAGCCACCACGGCGCTGCCGATGGCTTGGTCCTCGAGGAGGGCAAGGAGACAACGTGCGTAGAGGGAAGGGTCGTTCAAGCCCATCGCCGTAATGTCGGTGGGGTTGGTGGCGGCCGCGAAGGCTGGGAGCTCGCCTGCCAGCCGCTCGCGCGTCGCCTCCGACAGCTCTGGCAACTCGAGTCCTATGTCTTCCGCAAAGTCGATCGCTAGTGTCTTCAGCGCTCCCGAGTCGGTCATGAACCCGACCCCTTTGGCGGCCGGCAGAGGGCACTTGCAGCAAAGCCCGACCGCGTCTACGAGCTCGTCGAGCGAGTCGATGAAGAGCACGCCTTCGGCGGAGAGGGCAGCTCGGAGGGCAGCCTGCTCACCGGCCATGGCGCCAGTGTGGGAACGAGAGGCCTCCCGTGAACGTTCGCCGCGTCCCGCGTGCAAGACACAGAGGGCAACGCCTCGCTCGCGTGCCCGTCCCGCGAGGGCCAGCAGCTCGGCGGGGCGGCGGATTTGCTCGACGAGCAAGGCCACTACTTTTGTGCCCTCTTCCTCGAGCAGGGCCCCGAGGTAGTCCTCGGTGCCGAGGAGCGCCTCGTTGCCGGTAGAAACGGTGTAGGTGACAGGTATGTCTTGTGCCTGGGCTGCGTAGGTGAGGGCGAGGGACATGGCCCCGCTCTGGGCAATGAATGCCGCTCCGGCGGTGCTCCTGCGCCGGTTGGGCGCCACGTCGCCGAAGGTGAGGGGGACGCCATCGACGAAGTTGACCAGGCCGAGGCAGTTGGGCCCGGCGAGGGCGAGGCCGGAGCTGCGAGCCAGTCGCGCAAGTGCTAGCTGTTCGGCTGACCCCTCCGGTCCAAGTTCCGCGTAACCAGAGGAAAAAACGACGACACCACCGATACCGCGGCGCCCGGCGGCTTCGAGGGCTCCCGCCACGCCCGCTTTTGGTATTGCGAGGACCGCTACGTCTACGCCTTCTGGGAGCTCGTCGATCGATGCGGCGCACGGCATGCCGTCGACTTCGGCCCGCGTGCGGCTAACGAGGTAGAGCTGGCCCCGGTAGCCGAATCGCTCGAGCAACGCTAATGGAGCCCCACCGATCGACGCGCGGTCGCTCGACGCTCCAACCAGTGCGATTGACTTCGGGTGCAAAAGCCGCGCAAGCCCGTCGATGCCGACCCGCTTTGGCCCACGCCGGCCCCGCGTCTCATCCACGCCGGCCCCAGTCTCATCCACGCCGGCCCCAGTCTCATCCACGCCGGCCCCAGTCTCATCCACGCCGGCCCCAGTCTCATCCACGCCGGCCCCAGTATCATCCACGCCGGCCCCAGTCTCATCCACGCCGGTACGCCCCGAGCCCAGGACGGAACGACTTCTCGTCGAGGAACTGGGAAAGGCCGTGTTCGCGCCCGTGCTCGGGGTCGGCAGCGGTCGACTGGTCAAGCTTTGCGTACAGGTACTCTTCTGAGGCTTCCCAGTCCATGTTGCGGGCGCGTTTGAAGCCCACCTTGGCCGCTTCGAGGACGGCCCGGTTCACCCCGGCGAGTTGCCGGGCGAGATCGGCCGTGCGATCCCGCAGCACTTCGCGAGGCACTGACTCGTTTACGAGGCGCATGGCGGCGGCCTGCGGGCCGGAGAAGGTGCGGCCCGTCATGATGTAATAGAGGGCGTCGCGAGCGGGCACGACCTCCGCGAGGGCCCGTGAGACGACCGAGCCCGGCGGGATCCCCCAGTTGACTTCGGACAACCCGAAGGTGGCCTCGTCTGCCGCTATGGCGAGGTCGCACGCCACGAGGGGGGTGAAGGCTCCCCCGAAGCACCAGCCGTTGACCATCGCTATGGTTGGCTTGGGGAAGTACCTGAGGCGGCGGTACTGCCACTCGTTGGCCTCGCGGCGCGAGCGTGCTCGCGCCACCGGGCCGGCGGCATCGACCTCCCTGAAGTACTCCTTCAGGTCCATGCCAGCGGAGAAAGATTCGCCGGCACCGGTCAGCACCAGCACCCGCGCCCGCTCGTCGGCTTCGACGACGTCTAGGACTTGGAGCATCTCTTTGTTTAGCATTGGGCTCATCGCGTTGCGCTTTTCGGGCCGGTCAAGGGTGACCCAGGCGATCCCGTCGGGGTCGACTTCGGCCGCCACCGTCTCCCATTTCCCGAGCGGGATGGCTCCTGCTGGCTCGGTCTCTTCGGGGCTCATGGCCCAAACATATAGGATCTGTTCCGAGAGCGAACATGATGTTCGCTATGCGAACTCATAAGAGGAGGGCCATGGGGAGGCTACGATGGCAGGGGCCACGATGGCAGGGGGGCAAAGTTCCATGCGAGCCGAAATGACGAGCCTCGATGTGCCGGCGCCAGACCCGGCATATTACTGTCCCGCGTACCGCTCGACGGCGTTGCGCTCCCCGAAGAACCCGCTCCGGATCCTGCCGGCCGGCCTCACCGAGAGACGGGCGCCAGTCTTTGGGCCATCACGCGTGCGTCCCGAGGACGCGGACCTCACTGCCGGCCTCGCCGGCGAACCTCTGGGCGAGCGGGTTGTCGTCGCCGGGGAGGTCCTTGACGCCGCAGGGCGGCCTGTCCGCAACCAGCTCGTTGAAATCTGGCAGGCCAACGCTTCTGGGCGTTACAACCACTCGATGGACAAGCACCCCGCGCCGCTCGACCCCAACTTCGCCGGTGCCGGCAGGTGCCTGACCGACGACCTGGGCCGCTACCGCTTCATTACGATAAAGCCTGGCCCTTATCCCTGGCAGAACCACCACAATGCCTGGCGGCCGGCTCACATTCACTTCTCTGTCTTCGGCACGAACTTCACCGAGCGCCTCGTTACCCAGATGTACTTCCCCGGTGACCCCCTGCTGCCCCTCGACCCGATCTACCAGTCAATTAGGGACAAGAATGCGGCTCTGGCGCTCGTGTCCCGTTTCGACTTGGGCACCACGGTCGAAGGCTGGGCGCTTGGCTACCGTTTCGACATCGTGCTAGGCGGCCCGACGGTTACGCCGGTGGAGCTCTAGGTGACCACGCCCACTCCATCGCAGACCGCGGGGCCGTTCGTCTCGATCGGCACCGCCTGGGCGACCGGGGATGCGACCATAGACGGGGAGGGCTCCGTCGTTGTCTCCGGGAAGGTGTTCGATGGCGCGGGCGACCCGGTGGGGGACGCCATGATGGAGTTTTGGCAGGCCGATGCGGAGGGCCGTTTCCCGCCCGAGGTGCCCCCTCCCTGGTCTGGTTTTGCGAGGGTGCTCACGGCGCCTGATGGCAGCTACCAGCTTGTGACGCTAAAGCCCGGTGCCGTGCCCGGCGCTTCCGGCGAGAGCCAAGCCCCCCATATAGATGTGTCGATCTTCGCCAGGGGCCTCCAGCAGCGGCTCGTGACGAGGGCCTACTTCTCAGACGAAGGCCCCGCCAACGCGACGGACCCCGTGCTCGCCGCCCTCCCCGAGGCCGCTCGCGCCACGTTGGTGGCAGAGCGCGAGACCGAGGAGCCCCGGCCTGCGTACAGGCTCGACTTTTGGCTCCAGGGAGGAAAGGAGACGGTCTTCTTTGCTCCCTGGTGAGCGGCCGGGCCAACACGACGAGAGCGGGGACAATCCTTCGGCCTCTGTAGCGACGGCGGGTGAGCTGTTCGGGCTCGTGGTCACCACCGACGCTCTGGCGTCCGCCACCTCGGACCGCGCCTGGTTGCTTGCGATGCTCAGCTTTGAAGCCGCTTTGGCTCGGGCCGAGGCCAACCTCGGTGTCGTGCCCGCCGATGCGGCGCTGGCCATCGAGCGCTGTTGCCACGAACCCTGGGACGACCTCACACCGGCCGCGCTCGGCAGGCGGGGCAGGCTGTCTGGGAACCCGGCCGTGCCGTTCGTCGCGGAGCTCCGTTCGCGTCTCCCCGCCGGCGCCGCCCGTTGGGCCCACTTTGGCGCTACAAGCCAGGACGTCTTGGACAGCGCCCTGATGCTGGTGGCGCGCGAAGTGCTGGACATCGTGATCACTGACGTCGGCCGCCTGGCCACCGCCGCGGCCGGGCTGGCCGAGCGCCATCGCGGAGACATCGTCCCAGCGCGCACGCTGTTGCAGCACGCCGCTCCGACGACTTTCGGGGTCAAGGCCGCGGGCTGGCTCGTGGCAGCCCTCGAGGCGTCCGAGGCGCTCCAACGGGTGCGCCGGGAGCGCTTGTCAGTACAGCTCGGTGGCCCTGCCGGAACGCTTGCGGCCCTCGGCCCACCCGGGCCCCGGGTGGTCGAAGATCTAGCTCGGGGTCTCGGCCTCCACGCCCCCGTCGTCCCGTGGCACACCAATCGGCTGCGGGTCGTCGAGCTCGCGGGTGCTCTCACGGCCTCGGCGGGAGTGGCCGCCAAGGTCGCCCTCGACGTCGCGCTGTTGATGCAGACCGAGGTTTCCGAGGCTTTCGAGCCGGCGGCGCCCGGGCGGGGAGGTTCCTCCTCGCTCCCCCAGAAGCGTAACCCTGCCATGGCCTCGGCGGTGGCTGCGGCGTGGCGCCAGGCGTTGGGTGCCGCCAGCGTGGTTGTAGGGGCGATGGCCCAAGAGCACGAGCGTGCTGTCGGAGCGTGGCAGGCCGAGCATCAGCCGTTCACCCTGCTCGCGCGTTCGGCCGGAGGTGCGGTGGCGGTGGCGGCGGACATACTCTCAGGGCTCGAAGTGGACGCTTCCCGTATGGAGGCGGACGTCAGGCTGACGAGGGGCCTCCTCCTCGCCGAACGGGCCACCCTGGCGCTCTCCGCCCATCTCCCCGAGCCCGACGCGCGCCGTGCCGTCGAGCAGGCGAGCCAGCGGGCTGCAGTGTCGGGGGCTGACCTCGAGCGCGAGCTGAGGCTGGATCCGCAGGTCGCCGATGCCTTGTCCGAGACGCCGGGTGATGTCTTTGACCCCGCGGGCTGGGTCGGTTCGGCCGACGCCTTCGTCGAGCGCGCTCTGGCCTTCTACCGGAGGGTGAACGAAGTTGGCTGAGGACGTGGCGTACAAGCTCGACGGGCCCGAAGGCGCACCTCCGCTCGTGCTTGCCGGAAGCTTGGGCACCACGGTCGGCGTGTGGGACGGCCAGGTGCCGGTGCTCTCCCAGTGGTTCAGGGTCGTCCGGGTCGAGCACCCCGGCCATGGAGGGGCAGGTGTACCGGAGGGCCCAGGCACGCTCGAAGGGCTCGGCGAGAGGCTCCTTGGGATTATGGACGACCTTGGTATAGGAGCCGCTTGCTACGCCGGCCTGTCACTCGGCGGCCTGGTGGGCATGTGGCTCGCAGCCAACCACCCAGAGCGGGTGAGCCGGCTGGCACTTTGCTTTACGAGCGCTCGTTTCGCCGGCGCCGGTTCCTATATGGAGCGCGCAGCGCAAGTGCGCAGCGCCGGGACCGCGCAGCTTGCCCCCGCGGCCCTCGGCCGCTGGTTCACAGCGCCGTTCCTTTCCCTTCATCCTGAGGTGGGGGAGGGATATGCGGCGACGCTGGCAGGCATCGACGCTCCAGGCTATGCCTATTGCTGCGAAGCTCTCGCTGGTGCTGACCTAACCGCCCACCTCGAGCGCATCAAGGCGCCGACGCTCGTCGTGGGCGGCGCGCTCGACCCGGTGGTGCCTCCCGACTTGGCCGCCATGACGATGAAGGCCATCCCCGGAGCGTCGCTCGTAGTCCTACCTGCCGGCGCGCACCTCGCGAACGTCGAACGCCCAGGACCGTTCAACGACCTTTTGTTGTCGCACTTCGTCGGCAGCGCGAGCGAGCGAGGGGAAAGAGTGAGGCGGGAGGTGCTCGGGGGCGGCCACGTGGACCGCGAGCGCGCAGCTGGGGCGGGCTTCGGTGCGCCCTTCCAGGATCTCCTCGCCAAGTGGCCCTGGGGCGAGATATGGGCTCGGCCTGGCCTCGACTGGGCCACGAGGCGCCTCCTTACGATCGCCATGCTGGCTTCTCTCGGGCGCACCGAGGAGCTCGAAGTCCATCTGCGCGCCGCCCTCGCCAGGGGGGAAGGCGGGGAGCCGCTGGCAGGGGAGCCGCTAGCAGAGGCGCCGCTAACAGAAGAGGCGGTGACAGAGGTGTTGCTCCAGGTGGCGGTCTACGCTGGCGTTCCCGCCGCCAACGCCGCGTTCCGGGTGGCGGGAAGGGTTCTCGGCGACGCGCCTGCCAAGTGACAGCTATCGGAGCGAGCGAGGCGCGTTTAGCGCGCCGGCGCTCGCCGGGAACGGATCTCTTCGTCGATAGCGCCAGCCGCGGAGCGAAGGAGGGGGAGGTGCTCTGAAAGGAGCCTCCTGGCGGGGACACGGGTGGCATTGGTCGAGATGTTCATCGCGGCGAAGACTTGCCCGGCTTGGTCGTGGAGCGGGACCGCGACAGAACGAAGCCCCGTCTCGAGCTCCTGGTCGAGCATGCACCAACCTTGCCGTCGCACGCGGTCCAAGACCTTGCGCAGGCGCGTCTCGTCTGCGACCGTAGCGGGTGTGAGCTGCTCGAGTTTCGCCTCGGCGAAATAGCTGTCTAGTTCTTTGGGGCTGAGGCCCGCGAGGAGCACGCGCCCCATCGATGTCGCGTACGCGGGGAGGCGGGTCCCGACTTCGATCTGAATGCTCATGATCCGCCTCGTCGGGACGCGGACGGTATAGATGATGTCGGTCCCGTCGAGGACCGAGGCCGACGACGACTCCTGCACCTGTTGGACCATCGTCTCCATGTGGGCCTCGACGATCTCGAAGGTCGGGACCGAAGAGAGGTAGGCAAAGCCAAGGTCAAGTACCCGTGGCCGGAGGAAAAACCGCCGTCCCTCCGAACCTACATACCCGAGTGCCTCCAATGTGAGCAGGAATCGGCGTGCACTAGCCCTCGTCAGGCCGGTCCGCTGGGCCACCTCGGAAAGCGTCAGGCTCTGTGCGTCTTTCCCGAAGGCGCGGAGGATCTCGAAGACCCGCTCCACGGAACGCACAAATTCTTTCGCCGGCGCCCCGTCCCCGTCAGCTCGAGCGGCCATTGGAACGAGGATAGGGCTAAACCCGCCGCTCGGCAGTAAGCCGCTCCATCGCGAGCCGGGCACGGCGCACGCGCTCGCGTGAACACGCGATGACCGTCGCGTGGATGTGGGCGCCGGTCGGGTACAGGTCTGGTGCGTTGCGTAGGCCGAATTTGAGGTGGACTGGCGCCGCGGCCTCGACTATCTCCGCTAGCTCGCGGTAGCGGACTTGGCCGCCGACGTTGCCCGGGGCTTCGACGTAGAAGTCGATGATGGCACCCGAGGACGCGCGCAGCTCCGCCAGCTGGCCTACGGTCATGTCTGATGGCACGTTTATGGTGTCAGCTCCGAGCCCAGCGAGAAGGGCAAACGACGCCGGGTTCGCCGGCGCCGCCATGATCGAGACCTTGATCGTGAGGTCGGCAGGCACAATGAGGGCGCGACGTGCTCTTGCGAGCTCGGCCAGGAGCCCGAGATCGGACACGAGCACGGAGCGGATGCCTAGGGCAACAGCCCGCTCTACTTCTTCGATGGCCGACTTCACTGCGTCGGACCCTCGCAACGCCGAGGCGGTGGGTGTCGGCGCGCCCGTTTCCCATCCCGATCGGCTACCCGCCCAAAGGCATACTTCGATGTCGTGTTCTCGGCCAATGCTCACCATCGCCTCGATCTCGGCGTCTGAAAGCATCAAAATGCCGCTTCCCTGGCTCACCCGGTGCACTCGGACCGACCTCGAAGCCGCTTCGTCGACTACCGCTTGGAGTGCATCTGGGCCTTCGACGCTTGGGATCTCGATCCTCCAGCGTGCCCCGTCGGGGAACGCGCCATGGGACGTGCTTTGCGCCTGGGTGTGAGGTTCTTCGTTCGCAGTCACAGAGATGCTGAGCGTACACCCAGGCCGGGCCAGTCTGGCCGGGCCAGCCTGGCCTGGGCCGGCCCTCGGCGGGCTGCCGACGGACCTTGACACGGGCTGCCGACGGACCTTGACACTGGGCCCGCAGAACGGTATCATTTCATTTGAAACGGTTCACAAGGAAGGGGGATGGCCCGCGTCCAGGCGGGTTCTTGAGTTCTGGTGACTGCCCAAATCCTGTCGTGGCGCCCTGAAGGATTGCGCTGCGAATTCCTCGCAAACCCGGTCGGCATAGGCTTCGAGCGACCCTTCCTCCAGTGGCGCCTGCCCCATGAGGCGGGCAATTTTTGGCAAGAGTCCTTCCAGTTGCGTTCAGCGGCGTCCGCCGCCGAGCTCGAGGCGGGCCAGGGGGTCTGGGAGAGCGACTGGACGGCGTCCTCTGCTCTAAACGGGCGATGGCCCGGGCCTTCTCTCAGGTCCCGCGAGGTCACCTGGTGGTCTGTGCGCGTCCGGGCGTCTTCGGGGGAACTGAGCGAGTGGAGCGAGCCTGCCATGTGGGAGACAGGGCTCATGCGGCGTTCCGACTGGGCGGCTTTGTGGGTGCGGCGCCCAGATGCTGCTGTGCGCGTGCCCGACCGAGCGGCCTACGCGCTCCGGCGCCGCTTCGACCTCGGAGAACTGCCCGCCCGTGCCCGCCTCTATTTGAGCGCTCTGGGCGTCTACGAGATTTACCTAAATGGTGAGCGCGTGAGCGACGCGCTGTTGCGCCCTGGCTGGACCGATTATCGTCGGCGGGCCCAATACGAGGTGATCGACCTTGACGGCCGCCTGCGCTCAGGTGGCAACGCCCTAGTTGCCGTGGTCGCGCCGGGCTGGTACTCGGGGAGGATAGCTACGCGAGCCGAAGCCGGATCCTGCCAGCCCGTACGGACGCCCGAGCTTCTTGCTCAACTGGAACTGACATCCGCCGACTCTAAGCGCGATACCCTCGTCACCGACGAGCGCTGGGAGTGGGCTCCGAGCGCGATCGAGTCGACAGACCTCTACGACGGCGAGGTTTGGGACCTTCGACGTGCCGTTCCCCTCGATGGCGCGGACGACCATTTGTGGCACGGCGTCGAAGTCGGGACGGGCACAGCGGGCGAGCTCGTGGCACACCGCGCAGGGCCCCTGCGCGCGTCCAAGGTGACAAAAGCATCGGTCACGCCCCGAGATGGCGGCACGGTCTTGATAGACAGCGGTGCCAACGACACCGGTTACCTAAAGCTTCAGGTGCGCGAGCAAAGCGGGCGGCCCGTCGAAGTCGTCTATTCAGAAATCTTGGAGCCCACGGGTAGGCTTTACCGAGGGAACCTGCGCGGGGCGCGCTGCACTGACACTTTCACCTGCGCAGGCAACGGTCTCGAGACCCTTGCCCCCTCATTTTCCTACCGGGGGTACCGCTATGCCGAGGTCCGCGGGCTCTCGGGCCCGGACCGTCTCGAAAGTGTTGAGGCGGTCACGATATCGAGCGCGATGGACCAGACTGGGCGTTTCAGCTCCTCTGAAGCGCTCCTCGAGCAGATGTACGAGCTCATGGCCTGCTCGCTTCGGGCTAACTACGTCGACGTGCCAACCGATTGCCCGCAGCGGGACGAGCGCTTGGGCTGGATGGCAGACGCCCTTTTGTTCGCGCCCATGGCAGCCTATGCCTATGACATATCTGCGTTTATGTCAAAGTGGTTCGACGATATATTGGACGCGCGGACGCCGTTTGGCGGGTTCTCCGATATCGCGCCGCGCCCGCCGTGGCCCGGGGCCCCGTTCCGCGATGGGGCGCCGGCCTGGGCAGACGCCGGTGTGCTCGTGCCTTGGCTCATTTTCGAGCGTTACGGCAACGCCGAGCCCTTGGAGCGTATGTACCCGGCGATGCTCGAATGGCTCCACATTGTCCACGGAGCCAACCCTGACGGGATCTGGCGCAATGAGAGAGGCAACGACTACGGCGACTGGGTGCCGGCCGGGCCGGACACCTCCCACGACCTCTTCTCGACGTGCTGGCTGTACCGTTCGACCACGGTTGCGGCGAAGGTCGCTCACCTAGTGGGCGACGCCGAAGGCGAGCGCTGGCTTAGGCAACGCTCCCAGGCGGTGCGAGCGGCTTTCACGGACCGCTACGTCGACTCCGGTAGCGGCCGCGTATTAGATCCTCAGGCGAGTGGCTCGCCGATCGCGGCCAGCCACTTCGCTCCTGTTGTGGCGGAAGAAACCCAGACCGGCTACGTCCTACCGCTCGTTTTCGGGCTCCTCGACGCCCCAGTGGCCGCCAAGGCCGGGGACAGGCTGGCAGAGATGGTCACTGCTGCGGGCAAGCGCCTGGAAACTGGGTTCTGTGGCAGCGCCTTCTTGCTGAGCGCGCTCGAGCAGGCAGGCCATCCTGGGCTCGCCTATGACCTGCTTCTGCGAACGGAGCCTCCGTCGCTCGGGTTTATGGTGGAGATGGGGGCAACTTCAGTCTGGGAACGTTGGGACGGCCTGAGCCGGGACGGCTGGCCGGCATGCCCGACGATGAACTCTTTCAACCATTATGCGATGTCGTCGATGCTTGTCTGGCTCATTGAAGGAGTTTGTGGCCTTCGGCCCGAGCCCGATGTGCCGGCCCTGGCGAGAATCGCTTTCAGGCCTGCCGCCTCCCGCAAGGTGGGCTCGGCCAGTTTCGCTTTCGAAGCCCCGGCGGGGCACCTCGAGGTGGGTTGGGCTTGGGACGGCGACGGGGACGTGATAGGGAGGGTTAGCGTCCCGCCTGGGATGGGTTGCAGTATTGCTGGTGCGGTCTCGGTGGACGACGTACCAGGCGCAGCGGTCGCGACCGACGCGAGCGGCGCACGGGTCGGCGAGCAGGTCGTTGGTGCCGGCGACCACGAGGTCGTCTGGCGGGTGCATTGACGTAAGCCCCGAGGTCCCCTCCTGACGGGACCACCCGAGGGCGCAGGTACGCATAGCCAGGTACGCATAGCCAGGTACGCACGGCCAGGTACGGACAGTATTGTGCGCGCGTGGCCGGCGCCAGCGGCGGCGATGTGGCGACCGTCACACATCGGTGATCGAAAGAGGCTATGCTGACCGTCGGTGTCGAAGGGCTTCGATGGTGTTCACCTGTCTCGCACTGTTGACGCGGGCCAGGGCCATCGAGCGCGGCTCTCTTTTATAGCGGGGCCCTTGACGCCAAAGCGGGCCTGGGGTATCTTTGGTGAATCCATTCGACGCCCCTTCGGGTCTCGCCGGTGGGCATTGGGGAAGGGGCAAGCGGGGGTAGCAATGCCTGATGTGACCATCGCTGAAGTTGCCAGCCACGCGGGGGTGTCCCCGAGCACTGTCTCCTACGTCCTGAACGGGAACCCGAAGATCTCCGATCACACACGCGAGCGCGTCAGGGCGAGCATAAAGGCCCTCAATTACCGGCCCCACGCGGGTGCCCGGGCTCTCAGGTCTGGCAGGACAGACGTCGTTGCGCTGGCAATCCCGATGTACGAATGGACCAATGAGCGTGTCGTCATGCCGTTCGTGTACGGAGTGGTAGAAGCGGCTCGGCGGCACGGTTGGAACGTGATGCTGCTGACCGACGCGGAGCACGGTGCCGAAATTGACCAAGTGGTCCGGAGCAAGATGGTCGACGGCGTGGTCCTCATGGAAGTGAGGGAGGACGACGAGCGGGTCGCGGCGTTGTCAGGTCTCGAGGCGAGGGCGGTGACTTTGGGGATGCCTCTGCAGGGCAGTTCCATGCCCTATGTCGACTTCGACTTCGAGGCTTGCGGGCGCGCCTCTGTCGATTATCTCGTCGAGCTGGGGCACACCCAAATCGGCCTTCTTGCAGCGCCCTCAGGGGTGTTCAACAGGAAGCTAGGGTACGCGCAGCGTCTTTGGCAGGGGGTGTCCGAGCGCCTGAGGGAGCTCGGCCTCGATTTTCACGGGTGCCCCATGGAGCCGACCATGGACGGGGTGCTCGATGCTCTAGACGGGCTCTACAAGAAGGTCCCGGGCCTCACCGCTGTGGTGGTCCACAACGAGGGGAGCCTCGATACCCTCCTGCAAGCCCTGAAGCAACGCGACAAGGATGTCCCATCTGACCTGTCCGTGCTGGCAGTTTGCCAGCGTGACCTGGCTTTGCGCGTTTCCCCCGTGCTCACCTGCATGGACGTGCCAGCAGTGGAGATGGGACGAGGTGCGGTCGAACTTCTACACGCCCGTGAGCCAACGTCCTACCTGGTGGCCCCGGTACTGGTGCCCGGGGCAAGCACCGGCCCTCCCCGTTCCCGTGGGCGGGTTCGGGAAGCTCTGACGACAAGGAGGGCTGACAAACCCGTTGGGCCAGTGCGAGCGACTTGAAGGAGGGAGGCAGTGCCGCGGCTTGGATGACCGCTCGAGCAAACAGGAAACAAGCGAATTAACTAAAGAACCATAATCCATGAGCAATAGAGAGGTGGTACATGCCCATTGACAAAATTCCGGCTGCGCATGGCAAACGGCGCGCGGCCAGTATCTTGAGTGCTGCGGCCATGCTGGTTGTATCAGGTGGACTAACGACCGTGGGGGTCTCGGTGGCAGGGCAAGGCGTCGCGTCTGGTGCACCTGTGGGTACCGTCGTGAAGGCAGCTGGCGCGTCTTGCCCCGGGGGAGTCCTAAAGCTGACCGAAGAAGACTATTACGGCGCTCCCTCCAAGACCAACCCCTCAGCGAACGGCATGAAGGCGTTTTTCGGGAACTATTCCAAGACGCACCCGTGTGTCCAGGTGGTCCGCCAGGGTGAGGTGGTGACGGGTGACGCAGCGTACCTCACACATATCCTTTCGCAGTTCAGCTCGGGGTCCCAGCCAGACCTCTTGATGTTGGACAACCCTCAGCTTCCCCAGTTCGCGGCGGACAACCTCCTGGTGCCGTTGCAATCGCTCGGGGCCCTGCCTGTGGTGAAGAAAATCAACCCGGCCAACGTGGAGGAAACCACCTACAACGGGAAGCTTTACGCGTTGCCACTCGATACCAATACCATTGCTATCTTTTACAACAAGGCTCTCCTGGCCGAGAACGGCATCAAGACGCTACCGAAGACATGGTCGCAGTTCGCGGCAGACGCCAAAAAGACCGCCCACGGTAGCGACCTCGGGTTTGTCTTCTCGGGCCAGGCGGGCCCGGGGCAGGCAACCTGGCAGTTCGACCCGTGGGCGTGGTCCAACGGCGCCTCTACGACTCGTCCTGACAGCCCTGCTGCGGTGCAAGCCCTCAGTTTTCTGACCGGCCTGGTGAAGGACGGGGCGGCGCCCAAGAGCGTCGTCAACTGGACCCAGACTCAGCCCATCCAGGAGTTCGAGGCAGGCAAGGCAGCCTTTTGTGAGAACGGTTTGTGGAACATCCCGACACTCGAGTCGGCTTACCCGAAGCTCAAGTGGGGAGTGTTTGAGATACCGACCCGGCTTGCCGGCCAGACGGTCATCGCACCTTTTGGTGGGGAGGTCTGGTCCGTCCCCAAGACGAACGCCAAGGAGGAGAAGGCAGCATTCCAGCTCCTGAAGGCGATGTCGCAAAACATAAACGCCTTTGCTCGGGACGTCGCCGGCGTGCCGACTGAGCCGTCGCTTTGGAAGGCGTCGCCTTGGAACGAGAGCGTCTACCAACCCTTCTTGGCCGAGCTCCAGCACGGTCGCTCCCGGCAGGCCGGGATCACCAAACCGGCCAACGAACCGGCGATAGATCTGGACATCGGCAACGCCATCGAGGCTGCCTTGGTCGGCAAGCAGTCGCCGGCGGCGGCCTTGCAAGCGGCGCAGTCGCAGGTCGCTCCCCTGCTAAAGTAGGGTAACAGAGAGGACTTCCTCTTGCAAAGGGGGCGAAGGTTGCGATGACTGCGACCACGACGCAACAGGCCTTGGGCGAGCGCGCTGGTGGCGTTGCAGAGCGCCTTTCGGCTAGGCCGCGGAGGTTCTTGCCTCCGCGGCTCGGCCGCCGCTACGAGCGCCGGTTCGCGTTGGTCGCTTTCTTGGTGCCCTCGCTCGTCTACGTGGGCCTCTTCGTCGCGTACCCTCTCTACCGTGACATAGTCATCAGTTTCCAGAACTACGGCTTCAGCGCTCTTGCGGCCGGCCATGGCCCCTTTGTAGGGCTGGCAAACTACCGCCAGATGCTCAACGACGGAACAACGATCAGGGCCATTGCCAACACTGTGGTCTTCACCCTGGCGTCCGTGGCGGCCCAATTCGTCATCGGGTTCGCGATGGCGGTCTACTTGAACCGGCAGTTTGCTGGCTCTGCGTTCTTGCGCCGCATTATCCTCGTACCTTGGGTGATGCCCCTCGTCGTAACGGGCACGATCTTCTCACTGATCTTTGCCAGCACCAACGGCTTGGCAAACGAGGTGCTGCACGGCATCGGGCTTGTCCACAAGCCGATCGGGTGGTTGACCAGTGGAGACCTGGCGGTGCTCTCGATCGTCGTTACCAACGTGTGGGCGGGCATCCCGTTCAATGCGATCTTGCTCTTCTCCGGGCTCCAAGACGTCCCGCCTGAGCAGCTCGAGGCGGCGTCAGTGGACGGGGCCAGCCCGTGGCAGCGTTTCACGCGGGTGACGGTGCCCATGATGCGCCCGGTGATCATGATCGTTTTGATGCTCGGCGTTGTTTACACGCTGAAGGTCTTCGATATCGTGATAGTCCTCACAAACGGTGGCCCAGCCAACGAGAGCCAGCTGATGTCGTCTTGGGCCTATACGCAGGCCTTTTCGGATTTTCAGCTTGGTACGGGCACCGCGGTTGCCAATATCCTGCTCGTCTTCTCGCTGCTGTGCGGAGTAGTGTACGTCTTGCTCTCACGCGGGGATAACACTGGGAGAGCCAGAAGGTGACAAGGAATTACAAGGTGTTGCGCATATCGGGGAGGCTCGCGGTCGGGCTGGTCTTGTTTGTGCCGCTGCTCTTCCCGTTGTACTGGGTGGTCGCCTCTTCCTTCCAAAACTTGTCCACGATTTTTGCTAACGCCCCGCAGATCATCCCGACGCATGTCACGGCCGCGAACTACAGCGTGGCTTTTGGGTCGATCATCGGCAACATAGGGGTCAGCCTCGTGATAGCGCTTTGCGTCACGGGGCTGTCGTGGTTGATAGGTGTCCCCGCGGCCCACGCCCTCGCCCGTCTCGGGGGGACCGTTTCCAATGTGGTGGTCATGGTGATGCTCGTTACCCAGATGATCCCGGCGATCTCTGTTTCGGTCGCGCTGTACACGATCTTTCACCAATGGGGGCTGCTCGGTAGCTACCTTGGCTTGATCCTGGCGGACACGTCGTTACAGATGCCGTTCGCCCTGATCGTCGTGCGCGCCTTCATGGTCTCGCTCCCCGGCGAGCTCTTCGACGCTGCGGCGGTCGATGGTGCCGGGGAGGTGAGGGCGTTTACATCGGTGAGCTTGCCGCTGGCGGTACCCGCTGTCATAACGGTAGGGTTGTTCACGTTTTTGGGCGGGTGGACCGACTTCGTCAACGCCTTGACCCTCAACAACGGCAGCGGTCCCCAGCCGCTCACTCTCGGGCTCTTCAAGTTCTCGACGCAGTACACGACCAACACCGGCGCCGTGTTCGCTGCGGCGACGCTTGCTGCCATCCCTACTACTATCTTGCTCTTCATGGGCATGCGCTGGATCCGCGGTGGCTTGCGGGCCGGTGCTTTGAAGGGCTAGGACCGCTGGAGGAGCGAAGGCAATGGCAGGAGCGTTTCGGGTTGCGGTCATCGGCCAGGGGTTCATGGGGCGCGCGCACAGCCTCGGCTGGGCGCGGGCGGCGGTCGCGGGGGACGGGCCGCTCCGGCCTGAGCTGGTCGTACTGTGCGGCCGCGACAGGGGGGCGCTCGAAGCCAATGCCAAACGCTATGGCTTTGCCGGCTGGAGCGACGACTGGGCCGAGGTGGTCCGGCGCGAGGACGTCGACCTGGTCGACATCTGCACGCCTGGTTCCTCCCATGGCGATATTGCGCTCGCAGCCCTGGCCGCTGGCAAGCACGTGCTCTGCGAGAAGCCGCTCGCTAACACCCTTGGCGAAGCGCGCTCACTGGCGGCGGCGGCCGAGGAGGCCGCGGCCAGGGGTACCTTCGCGAGCGTCGGTTTCAACTACCGCCGGGTACCCGCGGTAGCGGTCGCGCGCCGGCTTGTGCAAGAGGGCCGGGTCGGCGAGCTGCGCCACGTGCGCGCCGCCTACCTCCAGGACTGGCTCGTCGACCCGAGCTTCCCGCTGACCTGGCGGCTGGACTCGGGGCAGGCCGGGTCCGGGGCGCTCGGGGACCTCCTCGCCCACGTCGTGGACCTCGTGCGGTTCGTCAGCGGCGACGAGTTTGGCGAAGTGGCTTCTGTGCTCGAGACCTTCGTGAAAGAGCGCCCCCTTGCTTCTAGCGCGGTGGGCCTGTCGGCCGCCGGCGTTCCCTCCGGTGCCAGGGGCCAGGTCACCGTCGACGACGCGTGCGCCGCGCTCGGCCGGCTCGGCCGGGGGGCCATGGTTACCATGGAGGCCACAAGGATGGCGCTCGGGCGCAAGAACGGCCTCGTCTTGGAGCTCTACGGTTCCGCCGGGAGCCTCAGCTTCGACCTGGAGCGGCTGAACGAGCTCCTTGTCTACGAGGCCGGGGCGCACGGGGAGGGCTTTTCGAGGGTCCTCGTGACCAACCCGGACGACCCCTACCTCTCCCAGTGGTGGCCACCCGGGCACGTGCTCGGGTGGGAGCACAGCTTCGTCCACGAGTTCGAGGACTTGATGGCGGCCATAGCCGAGCGCCGCCAGCCCGAGCCCTCGTTCGCCGACGGGCTTGCCACACAGGCGGTCCTGGACGCCGTGAGCCGGTCGGCGAGGACGCGAGGATGGGAGACGGTCGATACGAAAGGGGAGAACAAATGACGAGGCCGATAACGTTGTTCACCGGCCAGTGGGCCGACCTGCCCCTCGACGTGGTCGCGCAAAAGGCCGCAGCCTGGGGTTACGAAGGGCTCGAGCTCGCCTGCTGGGGTGACCACTTCCAGGTGGACCGGGCGTTGGCGGAGGACGACTACTGCGAGAAGCTCCGTGCCAAGCTGGCGGGTTACGGGCTCGGTTGCTGGACGATCTCCAACCACCTGGTTGGCCAGGCCGTTTGCGACCACCCCATAGACGAGAGGCACCGGGGCATCCTCCCCCCGCGCATATGGGGCGACGGGGACCCCGAAGGCGTCCGCCAGCGGGCGGCGGAGGAAATGAAGGACACGGCGCGGGCTGCAGCGCGCTTCGGGGTGAAGACGGTCGTCGGTTTCACGGGCTCCTCCATATGGATCACCGTCGCCGGTTTCCCGCCTGTGCCACCCGAGATGATCGAAGCCGGCTACAAGGACTTCGCCGATCGCTGGGGCCCGATCATCGACGTTTTCGACGAAGTGGGGGTCCGCTTCGCGCACGAAGTCCACCCGAGCGAGATAGCCTACGACTACTGGACCACTCGCCGCACCTTGGACGCGATCGGCAACCGGCCAGGGTTTGGGCTCAACTTCGACCCGAGCCACTTCATCTGGCAGGACCTCGACCCGGTCGCGTTCCTCGCCGATTATTCTTCGCGTATCTACCACGTGGACTGCAAGGAGTCGGTCCGTCACCTAGACGGTCGCAATGGCCGCCTGTCGTCCCACCTCCCCTTCGGCGACCTGCGCCGGGGCTGGGACTTCGTGTCGGTCGGCCATGGCGAGGTGCCCTGGGAGCACGTGATGCGCAAGTTGAACGAGATCGGCTACGACGGCCCGATATCGGTTGAGTGGGAAGACTCGGGCATGGACCGCGAGCTCGGCGCGCCCGAAGCCCTCGAGTACCTGCGCAAGCTCAATTTCGAAGCGCCGTCGGGAAAGTTTGACGCGGCCTTCTCGCAAGGCTGATCCGGTCCTGGGTAAGGTTCCTAGATCGTGTGGTACTAAAAGCGCGTCCCTGGCCCAATGGGGGAGCGAAAAGGAGATGGGGTAAAGAGGATGAGCGAACCGATGAAGGTGACGGTCTGGGGCGAGAACCTGCATGAGAAACGTGACAAGAAGGTCCAGGAGCTCTACCCCGAGGGCATGCACACGACGATCGCCTCGGCGGTGTCAGAGCACCTTGGTCAGGACGCGACGGTCCGTGTTGCCACATTGGACCAGCCCGAGCATGGTCTTGGCGAGGACGTCCTGCGGGACACGGACGTGCTCACATGGTGGGGCCACATTGGCCACGCCGAAGTTGCTGACGAGGTGGTCGAGCGGGTGAAGCAGCGCGTGCTCGCCGGGATGGGGCTTGTCGTGCTGCACTCCGGGCACTGGTCAAAGATATTCAAGTCCTTGATGGGCACGAGCTGTAACCTCCGCTGGCGGTCGGTGGGAGAGCGAGAGCTCGTCTGGACCGTCAACCTCGGCCACGAGATTGCAGAGGGTGTGCCACCGGTGTTCGGGATCGAGGCACAGGAGATGTACGGGGAGTACTTCGACATCCCCCAGCCCGACGAGCTCGTCTTCATCTCCAGCTTCACTGGAGGGGAGGTCTTCCGGTCAGGGTGCTGCTTCTACCGAGGCGCGGGGCGGATCTTTTACTTCAGCCCAGGTGACCAGGAGTACCCCGTCTACCACAACCCGGCCGTCCGCAAGGTGGTCGCGAACGGCGTCCGCTGGGCGAGGCGAAGGACGGGGGCCATGGCGGAGCCCTACCAGCTAGAGCGCATGCCGGAGGGCTGGATCGAGGAGTACCTGAAGGCGAGCGCCAGCGGGCAGGACGGGTGAACGGGCTCCGGGCCGTCCTTGTCGGGGCCGGCAGCATGGGAAAGGCGTGGGCGAAGGCGGTCACGGCCAGTCCCGAGGTCGACTTGGTTGGCTGGGTTGACATCGTGGACCAACGTGCCAGAGAGGCTGTGGAGGTGCTCGGCCTCGCCGGGGTGGCGGTCGAGGCGGAGATAGGTGCTGCGCTCGCGAGCCTGGCTCCCGACTTCGTCGTGGACGCGACTGTGCCCGAGGCTCATCACGAGGTCACGACGACCTGTCTGCAAAACGGGGTCCCCGTACTAGGGGAGAAACCGTTGGCTGCCACCATGGAAGAAGCCCGCGAACTGGTCAAACTCTCCGAACACACCTCGACGCTGTTCGTGGTGAGCCAAAACCGCCGCTACAACGCTGGCCTCGCCTCCTTCCGCGGGCTACTGGCTGAGCGCCTCGGTGGCGTCGGGCACCTAAACGCGGAGTTTTACCGTGCGCCGCACTTCGGTGGCTTCCGGGACGAGATGGACAGCCCATTGCTCTTGGACATGGCGATCCACACCTTCGACGCGGCGCGCTACTTGACCGGGGCAGATGCTCTCACGGTGGCGTGCAGTGAGTTCAACCCGCCTTGGAGCTGGTACCGGGGCGCAGCTTCGGCGGTTGCCGAGTTTGAGATGACGGGTGGTTTGCGTTTCAGCTACCAGGGAAGCTGGTGCGCGCAGGGTTTCGAGACCTCCTGGGACTCTTCCTGGCGCGCTGTCGGTCCTTCGGGCAGTGCGCTTTGGGACGGCACTACCGACCCCGTGGCCGAGCTCTTGGCGGGAACTGGGGGAGATCACCGGCTTGAGCGGGCCGAGGCGACGCCCGTTGCAATCCCGGGCCTCGGTATCGAGGGCACGCTTGCGGATTTCGTCACGGCGCTGCGCACGGGTGAAGCGCCCATGGGGGAATGCCACGACAACCTCCGGAGCCTTGCAATGGTGTTCGCCGCCCTCGAGTCGACCAGGACAGGCCGGCGGGTGGAGGTTGGGACGTAGCTACACGTAGCTAAAGGAGTGGTCCCGGAGCGGGACCGCGATGAAAGAGGCGCTGCGAGGCGAGCTGCTAGAGGGCTACGGCCTGCCCCGAGGCCGAGGCGCCCGCCGGCGCAGTCCCAACAAGGAACGCGTCCTTGGGCCCCTGGGCCGCCCCCTCGGGCGGCATCGCGACATATCGTTGTCGTGGCCCGCGGATGGGTCGGGTTGCTTTCGCGTATGCCCTTGGTTACTTTCTTCAGAAAGTTTAGGGAGCATCCCTGAGGGAGGCTATGTGGAGCAGCTGAGCCTGGGTCGAGCGGACGTCACGCGCACTGCGTTGCTCGCGGTCCTCGGCGGGCACGGGCCCATGTCGCGGGCGGAACTGGCCCGCCAGTTGGACGTGAGCCCAGCAACGGTTGGGCAGGTCACCCGGGCTCTCATCCAGCACGGCCTCCTCGAAGAGCGGGACTTCGGGCCGTCGACCGGGGGGAGGCCCGGGCGGCTCTTGGCGCTGTCGGGTTCGGCCGGCCGGGCAATAGGCGTGAAGGTGAGCCTGGACGTCTTGACGGCGGTGGAGATGCGCCTCGACGGGGAAGTCCTCCGCTCCGCCGTTGACCCGTTCGACGCAACAAGCCCTGAGGCGCTCGCGCGCCTGGCGATCTACCTTTCTGGCTTCATGGAGGAGGGAGGCCAGGTCGGGCAGGAGGGCGCCCCGCTGCTCGGCGTCGGCGTTTGCGTGCCGGGCGTCGTCGGGCGGCCCGACGCGGGTATCGCCGACGTGGCGAGCTTCGGGTGGTCGGGCGCACCCGTGGGGCGCTATTTGCGCGGTGCGCTTGGAGTGCCGGTATTGGTGGAGAACGGGGTCAAGGCGCTCGCCTTTTCGGAGCTGCTTTACGGTCAGGGGCGCCAGCGCAGCAACTTTGCGGTCCTCACCGTCGGGCGCGGTGTGGGCTTCGCCGTCGTTTCCAACAGGGAGGTCCAGCGTGGCGTCACGGGCGCCGCCGGGGAGATAGCGCACGTCATTGTCGCGCGAAACGGCCCTCTCTGTGGCTGCGGAGGCCGCGGTTGCCTCGAGTCCTTCGCGGGCAATGAGGGCCTCCTAAGGGCAGCGCGAAGCGCGGGCGTGCTCTCGGAGGGCGAAGGCACCGACCGGCTCGCCGAGCTGGCGACCGCTGGTGACCCCGCGGCGCTCGAGGTCTACCACCGCGCGGCAACGGTACTGGGCGAGTTCATCGCCGGGCCGGTTACTGCGTTCGATCCCGAGCTTGTCGTGATCGCCGGCGAGGGGTCGTCGGCGTGGCGGCATTGGTCTCAGTCTTTCCGCCGCTCGCTCCGGCGCCATTTGCCGGTCGGGTGGCACGACGTCCCCGTCGTGGTCAGCTCTTGGCTCGATTCGAGCTGGGCGCAAGGGGCGGCTGCGATGGTGCTTGCGACGCCGCTGAGCGGCCGCCGCGGCGTTGCCGGGCGCCAGCGCAGCCAAGTGCTTGCCCGGCTGCACAAGATCCGTGAAATCACATCATGAGAGGTGAGAAATGCCAGTAAGGAGCGATCGGGACCGCTTGCTTGCCCGTGTCCGCCACGTGTTGTCTGGTTACGTTGAGCCAGCCCGGTTCGGGCCGTCTGTACCCTTTGAGCTCGCCGCCCGGCACATCGCCGGGGAGCCGGTCGGCTACGAAGATGCCTCACGGGGGCCGTGGTCACCCTTCGGGCTGGGTGACCGCTGGGGCGGCGCCTGGGCCACGACGTGGTTCCGTGCACGCGCGGTCGTCCCCGACGAGTGGGCCGGCGAACGCGTCGACGCCCGCTTCGGGCTCGGTTACCACGGGACGCCCGGCTTTGGCGCAGAGGGCCTCTTGTGGCGTGACGGGGCCCCCTTGTCGGGCATCAACTCGAGGCACCAAGATGTGGTCCTGGTCGCTAGCGCCAGGGGCGGGGAAGTCATCGAGGTGTACCTGGAGGCGGCGGCAAACCCTCAGCCCGGCCCGGGCAAGGTGCTCGAGCCCGAGTACGCCCGCCAGGACCTCTTCGCGCTCGAGCGCGCCGAACTGGCGGTCCGCAACCCGGAAGTCGAGGCACTTTACATAGACCTGCTGGTCCTCTCCGAGCTCGCAGCGGAACTGCCTTCAGGCGAGCGGCGGACCGGCGAGGTCCTGGCAGCACTTCGGCAAGCGTGCTCGGTGGTGGAGACGGGAGCGGTGGCGGCCTCCGCCGCCGACGCGCGAGGTGCCTTGGCTGGGGTGCTTTCCCGCCGGGCGGCGGAGAGCTCGCACCGGGTGTTCGCGATAGGGCATGCGCACATAGACAGCGCCTGGCTCTGGCCGGCCCGCGAGACCGTGCGCAAGTGCGCGAGGACTTTTTCAACGGCGGTCGGGCTGCTCGAACGATACCCTGGGTACCGTTTCGTGTGCTCGCAGGCCCAGCAGCACGCCTGGGTAAAGGAGCGCTACCCAGAGCTTTTCGCGCGGATGCAGGAGCGCGCCGCCAAGGGCGGCTTCGAGCCCGTCGGGTCGATGTGGGTCGAGTCCGACTGCAACGTGCCTTCGGGGGAGTCGCTGGCACGCCAGTTCTTGTACGGCAAGAGGTTTTTCCTCGACAATTACGGGGTAGACACGACCGATTGCTGGCTCCCCGACGCGTTCGGCTTCCCGGCCAGCCTCCCCCAGGTCATCGCCCAGGCGGGCCTGCGCGCGTTCGTAACGCAGAAGATGTCGTGGAGCGAGGCCGACCGCTACCCCCACCACAGCTTCTGGTGGGAGGGGATCGACGGGACACGAGTGCTCGCCCATTTCCCGCCGGCGGACACCTATAACGGCGACTTCTCGGTGAAGGAGCTCGTGTTCAGCGCACGCAATTTTGCCGACCACGACCGATCGGGTGTGTCGATCTACCCCTTCGGCCACGGCGATGGTGGTGGTGGCCCGACCGAGGAGATGCTGGAGCGAGCGGCGCGCGTAGCGGACCTGGACGGGGTGCCGAGGGTCGAGATGGCGTCGGTGCGCGACTTCCTCGACCAGCTGGAGGGGGAGGGCGACGGCCTGGCGTCCTGGGTGGGTGAACTGTACCTAGAGCTCCACCGCGGTACCTACACCTCGCAGGCTCGCACCAAGGCCGGCAACCGGCGAGGTGAGGTCGCCCTCTATGAGGCCGAGCTTTGGTCGACGGTCGCGGGGACGGGCGGCGAGCCAGCCACACAGAGGGCCCTCGATGAAGCCTGGAAGACGCTGCTGTTCAACCAGTTCCACGACATCCTGCCCGGTTCGAGCATCAACTGGGTGGCGCGCGAGGCCGAAGAGGACCACGCCAAAGTACTCGCGATGGCAGGAGAAATGGCGAGGGGTGCCCGGGGGCAACTAGCGGCCACGGTGGACGTGTCCTGGGCGTCAAGGCCGGTTATGGTGACGAACTCCACCTCGCATGACCGCCGTGAAGTGGTGGCGCTCGGGGAGGTGGGAAGGGGCTCCGACGTGGAAGCCCTAATGGACCGCTCCGGGCATGCCGGGGCACTCCAAAGGGCTGAAGACGGTGGCCTGCTCGCACTCGTCTCGGTCCCTTCGTGCGGTTGGACGGTTTACGACCTGGCGTCTCCGGGTGGTGGCACGCCATGCGACGAACCCGTGACCGCTGGGCCGGGCTTCTTGGAAAATGCCCGGCTGAGGGTGGAAATCGACCGTGACGGCATGGTCAAGTCGGTTTACGACAAGGGGGCCCGCCGGGAGGTCTTGGCGCCGGGGGAACGCGGCAATGCTCTTTGGCTTTACGACGACGAGCCGGCGCAGTGGGACGCGTGGGACATCGACGAGTTCTACGCCGACCGCGGCCGTGTTCTCGTGGAAGCAACTTCGGTCGAGGTGGTCGAGCAGGGCCCGCTGAGGGCTGGGATCCGGGTGCGCCGGCATTTCGGTTCGTCGACCCTGACCCAGGTGATTAGGCTCGCAGCTGGCTCCAGCCGTATCGATTTCGAGACCGAGGTCGACTGGCACGAACGTCACAAGTTGCTAAAAGCCGCATTTCCCGTGGCGGTCCGGGCAACTCGCGCAACCTATGAGATCCAGTTCGGGTCGGTCGATCGGGCGACCCACGCCAACACCAGCTGGGACCGCGCACGCTTCGAGGTCTGTGCCCACCGCTGGGCTGACCTCTCGGAGCCCGGTTATGGGGTTGCCCTGCTGAACGATTCCAAGTACGGCTACCACATATGGGGGAACGTTATGGAACTTTCCCTGCTGCGTTCCCCAACCTCGCCAGACCCCGAAGCCGACCAAGGCCACCATAGGTTCACCTACAGCGTCCTTCCCCATGCCGGCGACCTGCGGGACGGCCAGGTGGTGGAGTCCGGCCTTGACTTGAACGTCCCGCTCGTGGTCAGCGCGGTCCCCGCTGCGACCGAGGAGCGGTCGGGGCCGGCCACGATCTCCTTCGTGCGCTTTGACCGGCCGGGCGTGGTGGTCTCGGCGATCAAGCCCGCCGAAGACCGGGACGGCGTTATCTTGCGCTTCTACGAGGCACACGGGTCACGAGGCCGGCTCGGGATCGACCTCTCGCTCCCAGTTGCTCGCGCCGCACGGACGGACCTGCTCGAGCGCGAGGCGGGAAGCGTGCCCGTGCAGCCCACTGGCGAGGGGGCGCACCTCGACCTGGAGCTACGGCCCTTCGAGATAGTGACCCTGAAGCTCCAGGCGACGTAGGGCTCGTGGCAGCCTTTCCCAGTTGCCGCCGACGCCATCCCCGCGCTGGGGTGGCGTCGGGAAGGTCAACCACAGGGCGGGCCGGGGGTCACGGCCCGGGGACGGCTCGGAGGAGTATCGTCGCGCCCGATGGCTAACGCGAGCGTTGTGGTAGAGGGTGGCGGCGCACCGCTTCCCGCCGGCACATCGGAGCGCTACGAGGCATTCCGTCTCGAGCAGCGCGGCATCGACCTCATCCCCGAGACCGAAAGGCCGATGGCACCGGCCGGGCTGTTTTGGATGTGGGCGGGTGCCATCTGGAACGTGGAGTTCCTCGTCTACGGGGCACTCATCGTGTCCTTTGGGCTCTCGTTCTGGCAGGCAGTTGTGGCGATCCTGGTCGGGAACGCCTTTTACGCGTTCCTCGGGTTGGCCAGCCTTTGGGGGCCAGAGACGGGTACCACTGCATTTATGGTGAGCCGCGCGCCCTTCGGCCGCAACGGCAACCGGGTGCCGTCGCTGTTCAACTGGTTTACGCAACTCGGCTTCGAGATCGAAGGAATCGCGCTCGTGGTGCTGGTCGTTGAGGCGATGTTCCACCACGAGGGGACGGCCCTCGGCACCCTCGGCAAGGCGCTCGTGATCGTGGGCGCCGTGTTGGCCCAGTTCGTGATGCCCTTCCTCGGCCACGCCACAATAACCAGGGTCCTTCGCTACTTGTCGTTCGTGTTTATACCGATGTTTGCCATAATGGCGGTCCTCGTCATACCCCATGCCCACCCAGGCCATTTGCACCAGCACGTCTCCTGGCTCTACTGGACGACCGCCCTCGTGCTCATAGTCTCAGCGGGAGGGCTTGGTTGGACCGAGAACGCGGCCGATTTCTCCCGCTACCTCCCGCGGGCCACGAGCAAAGCCAGGACCTTTTGGGCTGCCACTTTGGGAGGCGCGGTCCCCTCGGTGCTTCTCGAGCTCCTCGGTGCGGCGGCGTACCTGGTGAGCCCCAAGGCGACAGCGGCGACGGGCCTGCCGGCGTCGTTCGCGAGCTGGTTTTTCTGGCCCTTCGTCGTGCTCGCCCTCCCGCAGCTCCTGGCCATAAACACCCTCGACATGTACTCCTCGGGAGTGACCCTCCAGGCGATCGGGTTGCCGCTGAAGCGTTGGGGCACCATAGTGCTGGACACCATCATCTGCGGGGCCATCACCGCGCTCGTCATCTTCAAGGGCACTTTTTACTCCGACCTGTCAGGTTTCTTGGACTACATCGTCGTTTGGCTCGGCCCGTGGTTCGGCATCATGGTGGTCGACTACCTGCTCCGCCGTGGCCGTTACGACGCCCCCGCACTGGCTGCCAAGCGTGGAGGCACCTACTGGCGAAATGGTGGGTTCAACTGGAAGGCACTTGCGTCGCTCGCCCTAGGGATGTTCGCAGCAATCATGTGGACGGACGCCGCGTACTATTTCCCCTCCTACACGTCCCCGCTGTCGAGGAGCACGCAGGGGGCCGACTTCAGCTGGCTGTTCGGGCTCGTCGTGGCCGCGCTCGCGTACTACCTCATGTCTCGTAGGAGCGTGGAACGGGAGCAGCCCGGCACTACGACCGGCCTGGCACAGGTCTCTGTGGCGGCCCAACGTACGCGCTGAGCGGCCGTATCAGGGCGTTTTGCGAGAGCTGCTCCATAATGTGGGCGGTCCATCCGGTAACCCGGCTCATCACGAAGATGGGGGTAAAGGTCGCGACGTCGAAACCCATTAGGTGGTACGCCGGGCCAGTCGGGTAGTCGAGGTTGGGGAAGATGCCCTTGGAGTCGGCCATTGCCTTGGCGAGACGCCGCTGGAGGTCGACCAGCCTCGAGGCGTCGCGGCCCAGGGCAAGGGTTTCTAGGGCCGCCTGCATCGTGGGGACGCGAGAGTCGCCGTGCTTGTAGACGCGATGGCCGAACCCCATGATCTTGCGCTTGGACGCCAGCGCGCTGGCGAGCCATGCTTCGACGTTGCCAGGCTCGCCGATCTCTTGGAGCATCCCCATCACAGCCTCGTTGGCGCCCCCGTGGAGGGGGCCTTTCAGCGCGCCTATGGCGCCGACAACCGATGAATAGAGGTCAGACAATGTGGAGGTGATCACCCTTGCCGTGAAGGTCGAAGCGTTGAAGCTGTGCTCGGCGTAGAGGACCATGGAGACCTCGAAGCAGCGCGTGACCTCGGCCTCGGGTACCGAGCCGAAGCACATGTGGAAGAAGTTCTCGGTGAAGGAGAGGCCCGTGTCGGGGGCGATCGGGGGCAGCCCCCGTCTCCGCCTCTGCTCGGCGGCGACGACAGTCGGTAGCTTGGCCATGAGGCGGAGCGACTTGTCGAGGTTGGCTGCCGGCGAGGGGTCGTCCTCCTTGGCGTCTAGCGCACCCATGATGCTGACGGCCGTACGGAGCACGTCCATCGGGTGGCACGTCGTGGGCAGGTGCGCCAGCTGCGCGAGCAGGCTGGCGTCGACGTGTCGCTCGGAGCGCTCGGCCTTTTGGAGCCCCTCGAGCTGCTGGCGGTCCGGCAGGTCGCCATGCCAGAGGAGGTACGCGACCTCCTCGAAACTGAAGCGGGTGGCCAGCTCTTGGGCCGGGTAGCCTCGGTAGAGGAGCGAGTTGGTCTCTGGGTTGACCATCGAGATCGCCGTCGTGTCGGCGAGCACGCCTGCGAGCCCTCGCCTCACCTCTGGCGCACCAGTGGCGCCGCTTGCGTCCTCGCCAGCAGTCATGGCGTCCTCCGTTTCCCTTGCTCGTCCCCGAGACCGGGCTGCCCGGCGGCCGGCGTTCCCGGCGACCGGCGTTCCCGGCGACCGGCGACCGGCGTTCCCGGCGACCGGCGTTACCGGGCTGCCCGGCGGCCGGCGTTCCCGGCGACCGGCCTCCCAGGTGCAACGGCTTCCCAGCTGGCAAGTACCGTAGCCGAGCTGGCATTGCCGGAGAGGTTGGCCCGTCGCCTGTCGCTCGGTGACGGTTGGCACAGTGTACGCTGGCCAAACCTGTTTGCGACTGTTTTGCCTCGCCGGGCGGCCTAACCATGGCTGTGGTCCCTTGGCAGCCGGTCCGGCCGGCGAGGCGTGCCAGGGGAGTGGGCAGCGCTGCGAGGGCGGGCACCCTCGAGGAATGAGACTTGGTACCGGTCCGGGATGTAGCCTTCCCGCACGGGCCGTAGTGAGGGATCGTCTGGCCAAACTACGGGTTGGGCCCGGGCAAGGAGCACCTAAATGGGCACACACAGCGAACTCGCCGAACGTCATCGCCGGGTCCTTCCATCCTGGTTGGCCCTCTATTACGACCAACCGATCGAGCTCGTGGAGGGCAAGGGCTGTTTCGTCAGGGACGGCGAGGGTAACGAGTACATCGACTTCTTCGGCGGCATCCTGACCACGAGCATCGGCTACGGTGTGGAGGAGTTCGTAGAGGCCGTGCGTTCCCAGGTCGGCCGCATGGTGCACACCTCGACGCTCTACCTGGTGCGCCCGATGGTGGAGCTGGCCGAGCGCATAGCCGGGCTGTCTGGTATCGAGGATGCAAAGGTCTTTTTCACCAACTCTGGGAGCGAGGCGATAGACACGGCGCTCATGATGTGCTGCGCTGCGCGCCGTTCCAACCAGGTGCTTGCGCTCCGCAATAGTTACCACGGGCGCTCGTTCGCTGCGACCGGGGTCACGGGCAACCGAGCATGGTCGCCGTCGTCTTTTACGCCGCTGTCGGTCAGCTGGTTGCACAACGGCGACCGCCTGCGCGGCGTCTTCGCGGGCCTCGACGACGACCAGGTTTGCCGGGCAGCAGCCGCAGACCTCCGTGAGGTGCTCGCCACGACGACGTCTGGTGATGTGGCCTGCTTCATCGCAGAGCCGGTCCAAGGCGTCGGTGGTTTTGTAGTCCCGCCCGACGGCTTTTTCGGGGCGCTCCAGGAAGTGCTAGCGGAGCAGGGCATTTTGTACATTTCCGACGAGGTGCAGACGGGGTGGGGGCGGACTGGAGAGCATTTCTGGGGGTACCAAGCACACGGGGTAAGGCCGGACCTACTGGTGTTCGCCAAAGGCCTGGCCAACGGTTTGGCCATAGGTGGCGTGGTGGGCCGGGCCTCGGTGGTGGACGCTTTCGGCTCCAATTCGATCTCGACATTCGGAGGTAACCCCTTGGCGACTTCCGGTGCTCTGGCTACACTCGATTACATACTCGACCACGGCCTGCAGGCCAATGCGTTGGCGGTGGGGCGGCAGGTGCACGAGCGGCTGGCGGGAGCGGCTTCTTCCTCGAGGATCGTGGCCGACGTCCGGGGGAAGGGCCTGATGCTCGGAATAGAGCTGGTTGAGCCTGGGACGTTGACGCCCTCGGCCAAGCTCGCCAACGAGGTCCTCCAGCGCGCCAGGGAGCGCGGCGTGCTTGTCGGCAAGGGAGGTTTGTACGGGAACGTCCTGCGCGTATCGCCTCCAATGAGCGTGAGCCGAGAGGTGGCGTACGAGGGCACGGGCCGCCTCCTCGACGCGCTTTCGGCGGTCGGCGGAGAGCGAGCGAGCGATGACTAGGAACCAGCTGGGCCTGCAAGGAGAAATGAGGGGCAAGTGCCGAAGATCGTGAGGGCAGCGCTGGTCCAGACCAAGTGGACCGGCGACAAGGAGTCCATGGTCGCCTCGAGCATGGCGCTGGCACGCGAGGCGGCGTCTCGAGGCGCCCAGGTCCTTTGCTTCCAAGAACTGTTCTACGGGCCATATTTCTGCCAGGTGCAGGAGCCCGAGTACTTCAACTACGCCGAGACCGTCCCGGGCCCGACGCTGGAGACGATGGCCCAACTCGCACGCGAGACTCAAATGGTCGTCATCGCGCCCATATACGAAGAGGAACAGCCGGGCGTCTACTACAACACTGCCATTGTGATCGATTCCGACGGGCGCTACCTCGGGAAGTACCGCAAGAACCACATACCCCAGGTGAAGGGCTTTTGGGAGAAGTACTACTTCCGCCCTGGGAACCTCGGTTACCCGGTGTTCGAGACCTCTGTGTGCAAGGTAGGGATATACATTTGCTACGACCGCCATTTCCCAGAGGGGTGGCGCGCGCTCGGGCTGGCCGGCGCCGAGGTCGTCTTCAACCCCTCGGCTACGAGCCGTGGCTTGTCCTCCTATCTCTGGAACTTGGAGCAGCCGGCC
>JAJYMM010000127.1 GCA_021787035.1 Actinomycetes bacterium | reverse complement strand
GGCGTCGGTCGCAAACCACGCGCGGAAGTGCGCGTCGTTCTTCGGGAACAGCCTGCCAGCCCCGGGCGATGTCGCCATGAGGGCAGTGAGGCTACCTCATCGCACTCCGGTTAAATGGATACCCCCAAGAGCTGAAACAGCGCGTTGGACCTGAAGGTGCGATGTCGATGCATTCGATACAGGCGACTCCGCTCCCGACGCTCGATGCGGTTCCGCGCAGCTGAGCAGCGTCTCTCAACTTCTCCGAGCCACCAGTTCCCCGCGACCTCTCGAGTCGTCTCGTCAAGCTCGCACCGCCTTCCGAGGCGTTCGACGTGCTCCTCCTCGGCCCGCAGGAGGGCCCAGAAGTCGGCGCGTCTTCGAATCCGGTGAACCGGAAGGAGTTCGTAGCGAGAGGCCAAGTCGCGCGCCATCCTCGCTGGCACCACTGAAGGGGGCGTTCCCATTGCTGGCACGTCCTGAACCACGTCGGGCGACGGCTCGTCGTTCCCATCGTCTTCCTCGCATCGTGGACGCAATGCGGAGGAAGAAAAGTGCACCGCGGCAGCCGCTCCCTCGGCGCTCGGCACGTAGCTGGGTTCAGTCATGAGTGAGAGGAGCTTCTGGCGGACCTGGTCGAGCGAAACGCCGAGCCCGGCGAGCACTTGGACAGCCGGGCCTTCTCCCTGACGGGCGAGGCCCAAGAGCACGTGCTCGGTGTCGATGCCTCTGTGCCCCAGCTGCAGCGCCTCTCGAAGCGACAGCTCCAGGACCCTCTTCGCCCTCGGGGTGAACGGCGGCGAGCCGGTGATCTTGGAGGCGGACCGGCCGACCGTTTCCCCCACCTTCTTCCTTGCGGCTTCGAGGGAGACGCCGAGGGACATCAACAACTTGGCGGCGAGGCCATCGCCCTCACCGATCAGCCCCAACAGGATGTGCTCGGTCCCGATGTAGCGGTGGTTGAAGAGGCGGGCTTCTTCCTGGGCCAGCACGAGCACCCGTCGAGCCCGGTCGGTGAAACGCTCGAACACGACTTCAAGCTTGCCAGCTGGTGTTCGACGGGGCTCTTCGCCGCGTGCAGTCGCTAACTCGGAGCCTGGAATGCCACCTGGATCCAGACGCGCCCCGAAAGCGACCCGCAACGACACGTCCAGTCGGGCGCATCGCCGGACTGGGGCACACATTCCTATCCGTCGTCCCATAGGGTGAATCGAGCCGGTGCCGGAGGTCTCCAGCCGTACGGAGGGTGCGATGTGGGAGGTGCTAAGCGGGACGCTTGAGGTCGTGAGGGATCTCAAGTTGGAGAACCACGGCCGCAGGCGCTTCCATGGCAGACGTAATCCCGACTCCACACCTGTGGGCTCGGTCGAGTTGTCGGGCCGCCAGCTGTTTCGAGTTGCCTTCGCTGCTCGGCGCGCTCCGAGGCGACTGGCCATGATCGAGGTCGAAACCGACTTCGCCATTCCGGGCATGCCGAGGGAAGACGACGTTGCCCTGGTGGCATGGGTGGCTGGTCTGACGACGATCATCCGGGGAGATCCGCCCGTCGCAGAGCTCCTTGGTCCTGACGACGGCACCCGCGGCGACAACTCCCTCGGTCGGTTGCTCGAGCCTGAGCCCCTTGAAGTTGTCGTGCACCCCCCGTGGGCCCGGCATTTCGAGATTGCCGGTAGCACCCTCGAAACTGACGAAGCGATGTTCGCCGTGCCGGAGCTCATCACGATCGGATCCGACCGCTACGAGGCGGAGTTCGACGGAGACCTCGGCATCCTTACCTCGTGGGCGGCATACATCGACGATGACGTCGCCACTCGCTTCCGAGTCAAGGCGGTCTCTCCGCTTTGGCTATCTACGCACTGACAACCCCGTCCCCTATCGTCACTCGTTCGCGACGGCGATCCTCGCCCAGAACGCCGGCTCAAGGGCAACCTAGCCTCGCTCTTTCACGGAATTCACGCCGCTGAGGTGTCGAAAGACGCGAAAGTGGCCTTCCCGCAAGGGATAATGGGGACGCTCAAAGTTCCCAGATTCCTTCCGGAAAGGCACTTTCTAGATGAAGCGTAGCGCGCGGGCTGGACGAGTCAAGGTGTTTGCAGATGGCGAGGGCGTGGTCTCCCACGCTGGCGCTGAGCTGCTGCGGGAGATGGCAGAGTTCACCGGGCTCAGCGCGGCATGGGACGCCGCTCTCCTCGGCACCTACAAGGCGCTGCCGATCCACTTGCCCGGCCGTGTCCTCGCCGACATGGCGGTCGCGATCGCAGACGGCGCGGACTCGATCAGCGACCTTGCGGTCCTGCGTGATCAGCCCCAGCTCTTCGGGGCCGTCGCCTCCACGCCGACCGCGTGGCGGGTCCTTGACCGGGTGAGCTCGGCACACCTGGCGCTGCTTCGCCAGGGACGGGCGTTGGCACGCGCGAAGGCATGGGCCGCTGGCGCAGGACCGGACCTTGACGAAGAGCTGAACCTCGACGTCGACGCCACGATCGTGGTCGCCCACTCAGACCCTGATATTGCAGCCGGGCAGTGGTTCGTGCCTGATTGAGCACCGATCCGTTCTGCAGGCAGGGTGAGACGGCTCGATCCCGTGACAACGATGGGGATGGGTGCCGACGGCGACGCGGAGAGTGTTGGAGATGGCCATCGTAGATGACCTTGGACATGGCTTCGCCGGCTCTCGGGGGATTCGAGGTGGTGATGGTGAGCCGTCAGGCGTAGGTGGGTAACGCCTGCAGTTTGGCC
>JAJYMM010000232.1 GCA_021787035.1 Actinomycetes bacterium | reverse complement strand
CTGCCGCCGGCTGACCCCGGCCGCCGGCATCCCCTCCGCCGGCATCCCCTCCGCCGGCCAGCCCCGCGCCGGCGCCCCCGGCGGCACGGGCCCGCTCGCTCGCTAGAGTCCGGCAGGCTGATGACAGTGGACAAGCACCTCCGAGCAGCCCTCGACGGCACCCCCCTCGCCGGCAAGCCGACAGGCATCGGGGCCTTTTGCGCCGGCCTCCTCGCGGCGCTGGCCCGCCGGCCTGACCTAGACGTAGGGGCCTTCGCCATCAGCCGCCGCGGGCGTGCGGACCTCGACGGGAAGCTACCCGAGGGTGTCCGCCCCCTCGGGCCACGTGGGCGCAATGTGCCAGCTCGCGTGCTCCACTCGTCGTGGCGCATCTGGCCCTTCCCGCCGGCCGAGCTGTGGGCGGGCGGCGCCGGCGTGGTGCACGGCACCAACTTCGTCGTCCCCCCGGCGTGGCGGGCGGCGACAGTAGTGACCGTCCACGACCTCACGCCGCTCAGGTACCCCAATTGGTGCCTGCCAGCAGCGCGCGCGTACCCCGAGCTCGTTCGCCGTGCGGTGGCGAGAGGAGCCTGGGTGCACGCGGACTCCGAGTTCGTTGCGGACGAAGTTCGCAGCCTTCTCCGGGTCCCGGCAGAACGGGTACGTGCGATCTACCCCGGCATCCCCCCAGTCCCAGATCCGACTGCTGCCGAGCCTCCAGAGGAGACCGGCTCACCCTCCGGGGCGCTGCGCGCCCTACTGCCACCGTCGGTCACGAGCTACGTGCTGGCTCTCGGGACGGTCGAGCCGAGGAAGGGCTTCCCGGACCTCGTGAAGGCGTTCGGCCGGATAGCGGGCCGCCACCCTGGCCTCGCCCTCGTCATCGCCGGGCCCGACGGGTGGGCGACCCACGAACTGTCTCGCGCGGTCGGCGCCTCATCATCCCCCGAGCGCGTCGTACGCCTCGGTTGGGTGAGCACCGCGCAGCGCGACTCACTCCTCCGGGGCGCGACCGTCTTCGCCTACCCGTCCCTCTACGAGGGCTTCGGCCTCCCTCCGCTCGAAGCCATGGCCGCCGGGACGGCTGTCGTTGCGAGCGACATCGCCGCCCTCAGAGAAGTCCTTGGCGACGCCGCCCTGCTTGTTCCGGCAGGGGACGAGGAGGCTCTCACCGGCGCCCTCGACCACCTGATCGGCGACGACGCCGCCAGGGAGGCCTTGGTCTCGAAAGGGCGCCAAAGGGCCGCCCTCTTCACCTGGGAGCGCTGCGCGGAGCAGATGGAGAGGCTCTACCGGGACGCTATCCAGGGAGATGTCCCTGGCGGGGGCTGAGGGCTCGGCGGGCCCAGTTGCCCTGCCCTAGGCGTCGAGGTTGGCCTCTATGCCCGCGAGGAGGATCTTTGAGGTCTTGGCCAGGTCGAAATCTGCAGCCCGCTCGCGGCCGGCGGTTATCATCCGGTCCCTTACCGGGCCTTGCCGGCAGACCTCGTCCACTGCCGCAGCCACCACGAGCGGGTCCTTGTCGTCGACCACGATGCCTGCTCCGCCCAGGGTTTCAGGCACTGCGCCCGCGTTGAAGGCAACCACGGGGACCCCGAGCTCCATCGCTTCGAGCGTGGGCACACTGAAGCCCTCGTGTTCCGAAAGGCAGACGAACACGTCGGCAACCGACCAGTGCGCGAGCAGTTCCGCTTCCCCCAAGCCCTGAAGGAGATCGACACTCCCCTCGAGGTCCAGGTCGGAGACGAGGAGCTGGAGCTCCCTCATGTAATGAGGAGACGTGCCGCCGCCGACGAGCGTGAGGCGAGCCTTGCCGTCGAAGAACTTGTGGTACGCGGCAAAAGCACCGATGACGTCGTGCTGGCACTTGTTGGGCGCGAGCCTGCCTACGAAAAGCCAGTTGGCCCCCGTACGCTCCCGGCGACGCCGGAGCCGCTCGAGCGTGGCCGGGTCGGCAGGGCGGTGGTAGTCCTCAAGGTCGACCAGGATCGGGCAAACGAGCGTGTTGTCGTAGCCGGCATCACGCAGTTCGGCCTCGTTGTAGGCCGAGTCGGCGAACGACATCGCCATCCAAGGCGCGAGCATCGCGAGCTCCTTGCGAGCAGCGTGCATGACGTTGGCTATGGCGGGTTCCCAACGTTCGAAGTACTTGCCTGGGGTGATGTTGTGGTAGTCGCCCAAGACGAGCTCGCCCGCCTCGGCCCGTGCCTTTATCCAAGTGCTCATGGGCGAACTTGTCGAGGTGTGGAAGAGCAGCACACGGCCCTCTCCAGCGCGATGGGTGTCCTCGTGGTAGGGGCGCGCCTCCGAACCAAGGGGCGCGAGGATGTGCTCGGCCCAGATGTCGGACTCATAGCCCGCCTCGCGCAGCACCCTGCGCGCCATGAGGGTGTGGCTACCGATGGCATCGAAGGGTGCGAAACCGGGGAGGTACTGGTCGACCCTCATCGCCTGCCGCCTCCGTTCGACTTGCCGTTGCGCCGGCTGCCTTGACGTGACGGGCCAGCGGGTGGTGCCGGCCTCGGTTGGCTCGGGTGCGCGGCCGGCGCCTGGGTGGAGGCCTGCACGACTGGCTCCTGGGTCGAGGCCTGCACGACTGGCTCCTGGGTCGAGGCCTGCACGGCTGGCTCCTGGACGGCGGCTGCGGGCGCGGCTGGGGGCTGGACGGCTGCCGTCTGCGAGCCCGGGGCCTGCGAGCCCGGGGCCTGCGAGCCCGGGGCCTGCGAGCCCGGGGCCTGCGAGCCCGGGGCCTGTGGGA
>JAJYMM010000139.1 GCA_021787035.1 Actinomycetes bacterium | reverse complement strand
ACGCGCAGAGCCCTGAGGTCAGCCTTGGCACGACCCGCCGCCGTCTGGCGGCGCTCGGAGGGGTCGGCCTGTTGCTCGGCGGCGTGGGTGGCGTAGCCGCCGACCTGGTGGTGCACCTGGTGGGGCTCATCAGCAACCTGGCGCTGCTGCACCGCTTCGGCTGGCAGCTGCCCGACCTCCGTCACTACGACCCCACGCCAGCGCTGCTGGCGGTGGCGGTAGGTGGGGCGCTCGTGGTGGTCGGCCTGGCCCGCTGGAGCCCGATCATCAAAGGCCACGGCATCCCCGAGTCGCTCGAGGCAATCCTGTTTCGCGACAGCAGGATCATGCCCCGAACCGCGGTCGCCAAGCCGCTCTCCGCGGCAGTCGCGATGGGCACCGGGGGGCCCTTCGGTGCTGAAGGGCCGATCATCGTCACCGGGGCCGCGGTCGGCTCCCTGATCGGCCAGCTGGTGCCGGTCAGCCCGGCGGAGCGCAGGATCCTCCTCGCCACCGGCGCCGCCGCCGGCATGGCCGGCGTGTTCGCCACCCCGGTTGCGGCAGTAGTGCTGGCGTTCGAGCTGCTGCTGTTCGAGCGCTCGCTCCGCTCCCTCGTGCCGCTGGTGCTGGCCACCTCCGTCGCCACCGCGCTCCACGACGTGCTGATCGCACCCTATCCCCTGTTCGCCGTCGTCCACCCTCTCGTCTTCCACGTGACCCAACTGCCCCTGTTCGCCATCCTCGGTCTCGCCGCAGGAGCCCTCGCCGTGGCGCTCAACCGCGGGCTGTTCGCCGTGGAAGCGGGGTTCCGCCGCCTGCCGGCCCCCGAGTGGGCACACCCGGTCATCGGGGCCATCGGCTTCGGCGCGATCGGCCTGGCCGTGCCCGGCTCGCTGTCGGTCGGCTACTGGGCCATCACCGACGCCGTAAACGGCCGGTTCCTGCTCGGAGCGGCCGCCGCCCTGTTCATCGGAAAGATGGCCTCGTGGTGGGTGGGCCTCGGGTCGAACACCTCAGGCGGCACTCTCGCACCGATGTTCCTCACAGGGGCCACCATGGGAGACATGGTCGGCATCGCCTTCGCTCACGCCATCCCTTCCGCCCACGTCCAGCCCGGGGCCTTCGCTCTCGCCGGCATGGGTGCGACCTTCGGGGTCGGGGCGCGGGCGCTCCTCACCGGCGTGGTCTTCGCCGTCGAGGTCACCGGCGGCTACGGCATGCTGGTGCCGCTGCTCCTGGCGACTGGGGTGGCGGAGCTGGTGGCCGAGCTCGGCCTCGACGATCGTGTCATGACCGACAAGCTGCGCCGTCGCGGCTATCGCGTCGACTTCGACGCTCAGACCGACCCGCTGCGCATGCGAGTCGCCGCACTGGTCATGCGGCCGGCCGGTGATGGCCTCGACACTGCCGAACTACCGACTTTAGACCGCTGGGACTTCGTGTCCGAGGCTCTGTCGCTGATACTCGGACCGGACACGCCGGCAGTGGCGGTCACCGACCACGGCCAGGTCGTCGGGACCATCACCCGGGACGAGATCGAGGCCGAGCTGCGTCGCCACAACGCCGACGAGCACATCCAGCCTCCCACGCTCGGACCATGGGCACCGCGGGCAGCCCATCGCGCCGCAGAAGCAGCCGCGGAAGGCGCAGACCGACCCGAGCCAGTCGGGGACAGGCGCGCCTTGCCGGAAGACGATGACAACACGGGGCAAGAAGGAGGCGACAAACTGAGGTCCCCGCGCCGACGGGGAGAGCTCGAAGTGGCGCAGAACGATGGCAACATGCGCGATCAGCACACGGACGGGGCCAAGCGATCGGGTACCGGACCCGAGATGGACGAACCTTCGTCCTGGCCTCCCCCTCCCGCTCAGGTGGCCGACGACTCGTCATGCTCGGACCCCCGAGAGTGAACGGTACGAGCGGCACCGCACGGTGCCAACAAGGCACGGCAACAGTTATTCATGTTATGAATAGAAGATCTCTATGAGGGCGAGTGGCGATGTCACAGCTGGCGTTGCGCCCGGGAACGACCGGGCGAGCGTGCTGCTACTCCTGACCGTCGGGCACGGCACCCTTGGAAGCGGGGAGCTCGCCGCGTTGCTCGCCTCGGCCGGTGTCCAGCTGGTCGTCGACATTCGCAGCGCGCCGGGCAGTCGACGTCACCCCCAATTCGGCCGGCAGCACATGGAGCGCTGGCTACCGGCGGCAGGGATCGACTACCGCTGGGAAAAGGACCTGGGCGGGCACCGGCGGCCCGTGGCCGGATCGGTGAACACCGCGCTGCGCCACCCGGCGTTCCGGGGCTACGCCGACTACATGGCGACTGCTTCGTTCGCCGCCGGGCTAGCCCGCCTGCTCGAAGATGCCGCGGCGCGGCCAACGGTGGCGATGTGCGCAGAGTCGCTGTGGTGGCGCTGCCACCGCCGCCTCGTTGCCGACGCCGCAGTCCTGCTCGCGGGTGTCGCAGTGTGCCACCTCGGCCACGACGGCAGGCTCTCCGCGCACCGGGTGACCGAAGGGGCGCGGATCGTGGAGACGAATGGCACGAGAGGGCTGCTCTACGACGACGTCTCGGCGGCAAGCCACGGCGTGGCGTGAGGCTGTGCCAGGACCGAGCGAGAGAGGACGAGGCATGGAGGAAGCGGGGTTCTTTGGGATGGGTCACCTCGACCTGTCGGTCTCCGACGTCGAGGCGAGCGCCGCGTGGTACGAGAAGGTGCTCGGGCTGCGGCGCCTGCGGCGGGTGGACTTCCCCGAACGCACCATGATCGCGCTGCGCCGCGACGCC
>JAJYMM010000213.1 GCA_021787035.1 Actinomycetes bacterium | reverse complement strand
TTTCCGCACCAAGCGAACGCAAAACTCATTTTTCACGCTGTCTTGAGCTCCGACGCGACGGGGTCTGGTATATACCTCCAGGTGCAGCACGCCCGGCGAGCCCGGCGGCCGTTGGTGGGCCCCTCGAAAGTGTCGCCTGAAGACGACCGCACCGCGCGGTGATGAAGGCCGGCTCTTGCGAGGAGACTTATATTGCAAATCAGGCAAATATCACCTAGAGACGCGGCGGGCCCGCGCTCAGTGAGGCGAGGCGACTTACGACAGACAAGTCTTGACATCGTTGTAATTCGTGTGTACTCTACTGGTAGGCGAGCCGGGAGGCCAGGAGATGAGCCAGGAACAGCGCCTCGAAACCCTGCAAGCGTCGGGGTTGGTGCACCCCCGTCCGGAGGCGGTGAACGCCGAGCTGTTCTGCTCGGGGAACCCGTTTTTCTTCTCCATGGACAAGGTCCAGGTCAAATACGAGATGTTGCGACGCCACTTCGTCGACGGCGTTCCCGTGGCGGGGGCAGCGGTCTCGCACGGCTATTCGCGGGGCGGCTTCTATGTAGTTGCCGGCTCGTTCGCCGAGCGAGGCATGGCGGGGCTGTTGGACGAGCGCCGTGGGCGCAAGGGACCGGTGAAACTGACCGAGGAAGTGGTCGCCTTCGTGCGCGGGTCTCCGCGCAGTTCCTCGGTGCCAGCTCTCGTGGAGGCGATCTCGGAGCAGTTCGGCATCAGCGTCCACCGGCGGACCGTCGAGCGGTTGCGGCAGCGATGAGGACGTTCCTGCCCATTGGCGAAGCCGCCCAAGCAGATTATGAGGACCTCCGCGCCGCCGCGCTGGCCGGCACGCCTGTCATCTCGCCTATGTATACGCGTTTTCAGCTCGGTGGCCTCGGCGCCCTCATCTTGTCGACGAGCACGCCGTCACCTTGCTTCGTCGCCGAGCTGGTGGGCGCGGCCAGGCCGCCCTGGACGCCCTACGGCGACCCTCGCGCCGAGGCCCTCGCGGAAAGCTACGGCCTCCTCGTCGGGACCGGGGAGGACTTGGCGGGACCGTTGGCAAGCCGGGACGTCACGGCCAAGGAGGCATGAGCATGCGTACTGCTATATATGCGAGGGTCTCGTCCGAAGCACAGGCCGAGCGAGGGACCATCGCTTCCCAGGTCGAGGTGCTGGAGGAAAAGGTGGCCGCCGAGGGCGACGAGCTGGTCGCCCGCTTCATCGACGACGGCCACTCCGGCGCCCGCCTCGACCGCCCGGGCCTCGACGCACTGAGGGACCAAGCCGAGGCCGGGCTCTTTGAGCGGGTGTGGTGCCTGACACCAGACCGCCTGGCGCGCAACTTCGCCTACCAGATGCTGGTGGTCGATGAATTTGCCCGGCTCGGCGTCGAGCTGCGCTTCGTAGACGCCCCGCCGATCGAGGACAACCCGCAGGCCCGCCTGCTCGTCCAGGTGCAAGGTGTGATCGCGGAGTACGAAAGGGCCCATTCGGCCGAGCGCCAGCGCCGTGGCAAGCTTTACAAGGTGCGCGCCGGCGAAGCGATCTTCTGGAAAGTCCCCTATGGCTACCGGCGTGTCCCACGGAGCGAAGCGTGCCCAGCCCATCTTGAGGTCTACGAGCCCGAAGCGGCGGTGGTGCGGAGGATCTTCGACGATTACGTCGCTGGCGGCTACTCGATCCGCGAGATCTCCAGGCGCCTCTACGCCGACGGTGTCCCGAGCCCCCGGGGCCGGTCGGTCTGGGCGACCTCGACGCTCGGGCCGTTGCTGCGCGACTCGACCTATGCCGGGACTGCGTACTGGTACCGTTACGAGAACGCCCCGGCGACCTCGCCGAGCGGCAAGCCGAAGCGGCGGCGTCGCCCGAGAGAAGACTGGGTCGCGGTGCCCACCCCGGCGATCATCTCACCCGAGACATTCGAAGCGGCGAGCCGGATCTCCGAGCACAACAAGGCGTTCAGCCCACGCAACGCCCCCTCGGACCGCTGGCTGCTGCGCAGCCTCGTCGTGTGCGGGCCCTGCGGAGTGCACTGCGGCTGTGCACGCATACCGTCCAGCCGTGGCGGTCACAATTACTATTACTATTGCGTCTATCGTGACCCGATCAAGGCTGGTGGGCCAGAAAAGCGTTGTCACGAGCGACAGATCCGCGCTGACGAGCTCGACGCGTTCGTCTTCGAGCAGGTGCGCTCCGCCCTGCTCGACCCGGGAATGCTCACCGCCGGAGAGGCAGCGGTCACGAGCAGGCAGCCCCTCCCCGATGACGACCTGCTCGCCGCCGAGCTCGAGCGCCTCGAGCGCCAGCTCAGCGCGACCGAGGCAGAGCGGCGGCGGCTGGTCGACTGCTACCAGGCCGGGCTGATCGAGCTGGCCGAGCTCACCCGCCGGGCGGAGGACGTGAAGGCCCGTGCCGGCCGCCTTGACGAACAGCGTGAGCAGCTGATTGCGTCACGTGCGGAGCTCGCCACAGAAAACCGACTGCGCGCCCGCGTGGAGGACTTCGCCTCCCGCGTCGCCAGCGGGATCGACTGCCTCGACTTCGCCGGTCGCCAGCGTTTGGTCCGCCTGGTTGTCGAACAAGTACGGGTGACGGGGTGGCACGTCGAGATCCGTCTACGGATCCCGCTCGACGAGGCGCCGGCGCTCGCGACGCCACCTTCGCCGCGGCCTCGCTCGCCGCGGTCGCGGTCTCGCCGCCAACCAACCGCGGACGCGGAAGAGGTGTCAAGCAATGACCGTTTGCGTTCGGTTGGTGCTGATTAGCAAGCAGCCTTTTGCGGCG
>JAJYMM010000097.1 GCA_021787035.1 Actinomycetes bacterium | reverse complement strand
CGGGCTCCCCGTCGGCGGGGTGTAGGTAAGCGTGGAGAACGTGACACCCACCTGCATGCCCTGGTTGCCCCCATTTGTCACGGTCGGCAACGTGGAGCTGGGCGGATCCCAACTCGTATCGCCGCTAGCGAAGCAGACTACAGGGGTCGTCGAGCTGCAGTTGATGTTGACGGAGCTGAAGTCGACGGCGAGGTCGAAGAAGGGGATCACGTAGAAGCTGAGCCACGACTCCGTGGTGCCGGCGCTATTTATGGCCTGTACCTCGACCGTGTAGGTGCCGTTGGGGTCGTCCTTGGAGACGGTGAAGGCTTGGTACCAGAGGCTCTTCTCGTTGTCGTTGCAAAGGTCGACGATGCCCGTCCCGGTTGGGTTCGTGATAGCAGTGGAGCTCACCTGGTTGGAGTGCGAGGGGCCGGCCCAGTTGAACATCGTATTGAGCAGGCTGCCCGCGGAGGTGTAGCTGGAGCACGCTTGGGGGCTCCCGCCTATCTGGACGGCGCCGAGGTCGGTGTCTTCTGTCCCGTTGGGGTAGAAAACGTTGAAGTTGACTGCGGTCGCGTTGTCGACGGCTGACCAGATGACGAGGCGCCTGGGCGCGGGGCTGTCGAAGGCATTGGGGAGCACCTGGATGCCGGTCGACACGGGCGAGGCCTGGGAGCCCGAAAGCTGGCTGGGCTGGCTCGTTGCCGCGCCTGTCGACGTGCAGTTGGGCGTGGTCAGGTACGCCGACGGGTTGTCGTCGTCACCGTAGGTGAACGACGTCGCGGAATTGGGGGACCCGCCGAACGAAGGAGCATTGGGGCTGCCAGACGCTGGTGCCCCTGGGCTCTGCGAGGGCTGGGTGTAGTTGATGGTGCTTACGCTCGTGTTGGTCGGGCCGACGTCCTTGCCTTCGGCGAAGGAGTACTGCTGGGTCTCCCCACCGCCGGCGGCGTTGTCGTCTGTGAGCATCCAAGCACACTCGACCGTAGGCTTGGCGTTGGGGTCGCTGGTGCCACCGCCGATGGTGGCGCTGACACCGATGCCACCGACGCTCGAGCTCTGAGCGAAGGCTGTGCCCACGTTCCAGCCCAAACAGAGCCCCGCGATGGTGCCAGCCGCAACGAGCATGTTCACGGCTTTGCCCACCGGGCTTCGCGGTTTGCGTAGTTCCATAGCTTTCCTCCTGTCTCGGTTCTCCTGCGCGAAAACCACGGAGGTGTTGCATGCCATCCGTGCCCTTCGCGGGCCGGACTTTGACCGGCCCGCGACGAGACAACTCCGCCGCGGCGGGCGGGGCAAGGGTATAGTCGGGAAATGGCCCAGCCTCGGCCAAGGAAATGAGCGCAAGTGCCTAGCCCAACGTGGGCCGGGTGGCGCGTGGCGGGATGTTTAGGTGGGGACGGTTTGGCCTTGGGGAGAGCGCGAGCGGGCCGGGAGGCGGTCGAAGAAGCGCCCGAGCGCGTAGGAGGGGAAGGCGGCAGTTGCGATGATCGCCAATGCAAAAGGGGCGGCCTGGCCGTAGGAGAGGTTTTGCTGGTACGCCCAGAACTGCGTCGCAAGCGTTTGTGCCCCCGTCGGGATGAGGACCAGCGTCGCCGTCAGCTCGGTCACGCAGGAAAGGAACACGAGGCAGAATGCCGCTCCGAGGCCGGGTGCGATGAGCCTGAGGGTCACCCGGAGGAACGCCTTGACCCGCCCCATCCCGAGGGAGCTGGCAGCCTCCTCCAAAGCGACTGGCGCCTGTAGGACCGAGGCTCGTACCCCGACCAACGCCATCGGGAAGAAAAGTAGGGCGTAGGCAAAGACGAGCAGCGGTGCGCTTTGGTAGGCGAAGCCGCCGGCGTAGCGCTCCGAGAAATAGACGAGCGCCAGCGCGACAACTAGGCCGGGCATGGCGAGGACGAGGAACGTCGAGCGTTCTAGGAGCGAAGCCAACCGGCTGGGATATCGGGCGGCGAGAAGGGCAACGGGGAGCGCTGCAAGCGTGGCCAGCGCACCGGCTGCGGCGCTGTAGGCCGCCGTGTAACCCGCCGCGCTGGAGATCGACAGGCCGCTCAGGCCTTGCGCTCCTCCCTCGAGGATCCAGTACACAGACGCTGCCACGGGGACGCCGAGAGCCGCTGCGACGAGCAGCGCATAGGCGAGCAAGACGGGTAGCGTTGCCTTCCCGAGCCGCCGCCGCGTCGCCGGGCGTTGCGCGCCCTGGCCGATCCGCGACGCCCTCCCGCCACCTCGCGACGCATGCTCGGCTAAGAGGACGAGGAGAGATAAGGCCACGAGGACGACCGAAAGGGCGAAGGCGGAGCTGGTATCGAAGCCTGCCTGGAACTCAGAGAAGATCTCTGTCGTAAAGGTCCTGAAACCAAGGATCTCGAAGGCGCCGTACTCCGCCAAGACTACGAGGGCGACGAGAAGGCTCCCGCCGAGGATGGCCCGGCGCGCTTGGCCGAGCGTGATGCGCCAGAAGACCCGCATGCGTCCCGCTCCGAGCCCCCGCGCCACGTCTTCTTGGCCGGGGTCGACTCCCCTGAAGCTCGCCGCGACGGGCAAGTAGACGAGGGGGTAGACGGCAAGGGTCATGACAAGGACGGCGCCCCGGAAGCCCTGCACCCAGGTGAAAAGCGAGCTCCAACCGAACGCGACGACGAAATCCGGTATAGCGAAGGGGATTACAACCAATGGGGCCCAGATATGGCGGCCCGGTAGGGTCGTGCGCTCGACGCCGTAGGCCGCAAGGGTGCCGACCAGTGCAGACAGGACGGTCACGACGACGGTGAGGCGCACGGTGTTCCATAGCAGTTGGGCCGTGAGGGAGCGCCAGATGAGGTGCCAGACGCCCGGCCCTCCCGCGCCGGCCGCCTCGGTGCACAAAAAAGCGAGCGGGAGCACCAGGGTGGCCGCGACGAGCAGGCAGAGGGCTATGAGCGGCCTTGGTGGCCGCTGGCGCCGGCCGGTCAGAGAAGCTCCGCCTGTTTTAGCAAGCTCACAGCCTCGGCACCGGTGCCCAGCTCGGCCATGGTCATCGGGTAGGGCCGGAGCTCCTTGAACGGCTTCTCCGGGGCTTTTGTTGTCACTCCGGAGGCAATAGGGTACTCGAAGCTGGTCGACTGGCCCCGCCCGTAACCCGAGTTGGCGATAACGCCTTGTCCTTCCCGCGAGACCAGGTACGCGACCAGTTTTTGGGCTGCTGCGTTGTGTTTCGAGGATTTCAAGACTGCGGCGCCGGAGATGTCGACCACATATCCAGGGTCTCGGGGTGCGAAGTACGTTATTTTGGAGTCGGTGTGGAAGGGGCCGACTTGTGCGCGCAGGCGGTACCAGTAGTACTGGTTGACCACCCCGAAGGAAACGACACCCCGGTTGACCTCGTCGGTGACCGCCTCGTCGTCGGGGTAAATGTGGCTGCCGGCGTTGGCCCTGACCCCCTCGAGCCAGTGGAGCGCTGCTTTCACGCCGTAGGCCTTCGCTACGGCGGTAATGATCGGCTGGAAGTCAGTTTCAGCTGGGGCGATGGCGAGCTTGCCTCTGTACTTCCGATCGGCCAGCGCCAGGACGTGAGCCGGGAGTTGTGACTTCTTTATGAGCCTCGGGTCGTAAAGGAGCACGCTCACGCGCGCCGAGACGCCGACCCAGTCACCTTGGGGAGAGCTGTACTCGGCTGGCGTGCGTGCCAGGGTAGACGCGTCGAGCTTTGCCAGCAGCCCGCGCTGCTGGAGGTACTCGAGCGCCGGCGAGTTCTCGGTATAAAACACGTCGGCCGGCGAACGGCGGCCCTCGGCGATGATCTGCGCGTCAAAAGTGTTCTCGTCGTCGGTCCTCACGCGCACCTTTATGTGCGGGTACTGCTTCTCGAAACCGCTGACCAACAAGCCCGTTGTCTGCTCGTGCTGCCCGTTGTAGAGCACGAGGGTGGTCGTGGCCTTCGAGTGCCTCGCTGGAGAGGCCGAGGCAGAGCCCGCGCCGAGCACCGTGGGCAACAGGGCTGCAATGATGCCAAGGGCGCGAAGTCGCCTCGGCACTTTCGCGCGAACGGCTGCACAACGCGCCATCGGGGGTCTCCTCATCTTAGGTCTAGTTAGCCTCACTAGTTAGGGAGACCTAAGCTAGCGGGGAGCACGTTGGCCTGTCAAGGCCGGTAGCAGGTATCCTCCGGGTTGTGACGGCTGTGATAGCGCATCAGGGCGACTGGCTGGAGGCTCCCGGCGGGCTGGAGCCCAACAGTGTCGACGCCGTACTGGCGGGCCTCCGGGCGGGCGCAGACGGCGCCGAGTTCGACGTGAGGATGAGTGCCGACGGCGTGGTCGTCATGCACCACGACGCGCACATCGGTGCGCCGGACGTATCCGCCGGTTGTGGCCTGCGGGAAGGCACGGCTGTGTACGCTGCCAAGAGGGCCGACTTGGGGCACCTGAGCACGCTCACCGAGCTACTCGAGGCCGTAGGGGCTTGGGCGAAGGAGGCGAAGGGACGCTCCCCGGTCCTAAACGTCGAGTTGAAGGACTTGCCAGGCGAGCCCGGCTGGGACGAGCCCCACACGCTTGCCCGCCTGGTTGCAAGGTTGCTCATGGACGCTGGCGTCGGCCAATGGCCCGGGCCCGGTGTGGACGCGCCCGGTGTGGACGGGCTGGTGAGGGTTGTAGTTTCCTCCTTCGACCCGGAGGCGCTCGTGGAGCTGCGCCGGCAGGCTCCTCGGTTGTCAACGGGGCTCCTGCTCGCTGCGGGTAGCGATTGGCGCGACGCCATCTCGCGTAGCGGGGGGTGGCGTGCCCTTCATCCCGCGCACGTGGATGCGGGCCCGGAGCTGTTCAGCGCGGCGTCGGCGGCAGGGCTCGCCGTCGTGCCCTGGACGGTGGACGACACCTCGCGCGCGGTGGCACTCGCGGGCATGGGCGCAGCTGCCGTGATCACCAACCGCCCTCGCTCCGTCCTGGCCGCTCTCGGCCGTTAGTCCCGGCCCTTTGGTCCCGGCCCTTTGGTCCCGGCCCTTTGGTCCCGGCCCTTTGGTCCCGGCCCTTTGGTCCCGGCCCGTTAGTCCCGGCCCCTTAGTCCCGGCGGGCGCTCGGGCTACTGGCCCTGGGGAACTGCCCCAGGTTTGACTAAAGCTTGTCGGGGTCTGGCGTCATCACGTCGCGGACCAAGGCGGCAAGGTCGGTGCTCGCCCCCATGAACTGGCGCAGCGTGCGCCGGGTCGGCCCGAAGCTGTCGAACTCGGCTGTAGACATGCCGTCTGGTTCGTAGGCTGCCTGGAAGTCTGGGAAGCGAGCCAGGAGGTCAGCCACGACGTCTTGCGCCACCGGCCGCTCGATCCTGTGCTCCACCGCGATGTCGCTCGCGTTTATCCGCACCTGCCACGAGTGTGGGGGTGAGATGACCACGTCACCGCCGATCAGCTCGCTCCAGTGAAAGTGGTTGCGGAAGGCGGCCGACAGCAGGCGGGTACGGTAGTGGCGTTCGGCGTAGATCTGGTATGCCTTTTTGAACACGGCCACTCCGGCCCACTCGAGGTGGCCGGGGTCGGTAAGGACGCCGCTCTTTTCTGCGACCACCTTCAACCAGTCGTCGAGCCGGCCAACCATGATCGTGCAGACGGGGCCCATGCTGAGCGTTTCTTTGCCTTCAGCCTCCCGCCTGGCAAGGCCACGTTCGACCGCCTCGGCCACGACCAGCGCCTGGGGGACGCTGAAGCTAACCGTGGCGTTGATGCTTATGCCCGCGTACGTGGCCTCCTCTATCGCCGGGATGCCTGCGGCGGTCGCCGGGATCTTGACGATCATGTTGGGTGCCAGCTCGTTGAAGTGGGCGGCCTGGCGCAGGATGGCTTCGCTGTTGCGGTAAAAGCGCGGGTCAGTTTGGATGGAAAGGCGACCGTTCCTGCCTTTGGACTGTTCGAAGGCGGGCACCAGCATGCGGGCCGCTTCGCTGGAGACCTCTTCCACGAGCCGCCAGCCCACCTCGTCCTCCGTCTCGGTCGGGTGCTCCTCCACGAGCCCCGCGAGGCGGGGTGCCCATCGGTCGATTTCTTGGCGCACCACGCTGAGCGCGATCACAGGGTTGCATGTCGCCCCGACAGCCCCATTGGCGAGGGCGTAGGCAAGCTCCTTGGTCGACGCCGAGTCGTTCCAAAGGCACGTCGGCGTTGTTGCGGTCATCTCCTCCAGAGGGCTCTTGTAAGCACCCGTCATCCCCTACTCCTTTCGTCCCCTTCGGCCCGCCCCTTGGGGCATCTCCGGCCTCTCACACGTCTTAGCCGACTCGGGTCTCCTGGCGCTCATCGGAGTCGCGCACCTCTCCTCCGCCGAGGTAACCCATGTTGCGCGAGACCTCGGCTGCCCCCTCCATGACCAGGCGTGCCGCCCGCTCGCCACCGTCGCCCAGTACGGCGGCGCGCAGCCCGCCGACGGAGAGCGCGGCATGGACAGCACCCGTGTGGTCGAATATCGGGGCGCCGACCGAGCTGATCCCGAGCGTGACGTCCTCGTCGGAGATCGCGAAGCCGAGGTGGCGTGTCTCCTCGAGCAGCGCAACAATGCCGGCTTTGCTGGTCGGCGAACGGGGCGTGATCGCCTCTAGGGAGACGTCTGAAAGGTACGCCTCCCAGTACTCGCGTGGTTGGTAGGCGAGGAGCACGCGCGGACCGGCACCGAGGTGGAGAGGCAGGGAGCCACCAAGGTGGAGCGCCATCGAGCGTATGTGCAAGCCCTCGACCCGGTCGATGCAGACGGCTTCGTTGTGGCGGCGGACCATGAGGTAGACGGTCTCCTCGGTGGCCTTGTGGATCTCGTTCATCACCGGTGCCGCTCTTTCACGAACGTCCAAGCGCAGCCCGACCAAGGAGCCGAGGCGGAACAGCTCCATGCCAAGGCGGTATGTACCCCGGCGAGCACCTTGCTCCAGATAGCCAAGGGCCGCCAGATCCTGGACGAGGCGGTAGACAGTAGGGCGAGGTTCACCGAGACGCTGGGCGAGGTCCGGCGCGCTCAGGTCGGGCTGGACGGCCAGAACGTCGAGGAGCCTCGCGGCCTTACCGAGGACTTTTACGCGCGGGGAGGGCATTTCCGCCTATTTTAGGCGGTACCAAGGCCGATGTCCACATGGCAAGCCTGATGTCCACATTGTGATTCACAGGCCTCTGGCTAGCTTGACACCCTCAGAAGCGTTCGGTAGCTTATATGGCGGACATGTGTTCACATTGTGGACGCTAGAAAGGGGACTGAGATGCGGTCATATAAAGTTGCAGGGGCTTCGGTGCGCGCCCGTGGGCGCCGGTGGTGGGGTCGGAAGATCGCGGTATCCGCGGTCGCGCTGGTTGCCACTTCTATGGCATCGGGGGGATTGGTAGCCGGTGCCGCTGTTTCCAGCGCGTCGCCGTCGCTCACGTTCTATTTCGTCTCCCATGGCTGCCCGACCGACCCGTTCTGGCCGCCTGTCTGGAACGGCGCGGCAGACGCCGGCAAGCGCCTCGGTGTAAGGGTTGACATATTGCACATCACCTCGGCCCAGTGCGGCAGCACGGCCGCCGAGGTCAGCTTGCTCCAGACGGCGATTGCGGCCCACCCGGCCGGCATAGCCACGACCGTGACGGACGCGACCTCGTTTAGTCCGGTGCTGAAGACGGCCGCCAAAGACGGCATCCCGGTGGTCGTTTTCAACTCGGCTCCTACGGCAAACGGCCAACCGAGCAGTGCCAACCCGTTCCTTGCATATATAGGCCAGCAAAACTATTCAGCCGGCCAAGGGCTCGCTCAAGAGGCCGTCAAGGACTTCGGCCTGAGGTCGGGCGCCAAGGTGGTAGTAGTCGACCACGAGCCGACCAACATCTCCTTGAACCAGAGGCTGCAGGGCGTTCGGGCGGCCTTCAAGGCCGTGGGCGTAACCCCGACGATCGTCAACACGTCGGACAATATCTCCCAAGGGGCTTCGATCGTGGGCGCGTACTTCACGACCCACAAGAACCTCGGCGCGGTGCTCACCCTCGGTACCACGGGCACGGACGAAGTCGTCCAGGCCATGTCTTCTTCGGGCACGAAGCAAAAGATCGGGGCCATGGACCTCGACTCGTCGACGCTCAGCTACATCGAGCGCGGCACGGTCGCCTTCACGGTCGACCAGCAGCCCTATTTGCAGGGGTACCTCAGCATCGTCGAGCTTTTCCTCGACGCGACCGAGGGCGCGGCCCCCGTTCCCATCTCTACGGGGCCAGTGTTCCTTACCTCGCAGAACGTGAAGGCACTGGCCAAGTACGTTGACCACACGGGTTTCTAGCCCGGGGTCGCTTGGTCTCACCGCAATGACAGCGGCGCAAGCAGGCGCGAACCAGCAGGTGCTCGCGGGAGCGAGCCCTGCTGGCCCGCCGGGGCCTGGAACCTCGGGGGGCGCGGCGCGCACGTCCCGCCTTGGTAGCAGCAACCTCGCTTTCCGCGTCCTGCGCCAGCGAGAGACCGGGATCGTCGTCGTGGGCGTGATCTTGTTCGTGGTGTTCTCGATCCTCTCCAACGGCACCTTTGACAGCTTGGAGAACTGGGGCGGGATAACGAGCACCGCCGCAGAGCTCGGCATCGTGACGATCGGCGTGGCCCTGTTGATGATCTGCGGGGAGTTCGACCTCTCTGTTGGGGCGAACTTCTCTTTTGCCGCCCTCGTCATGGCAACGATGGTCCAGGACCACTACCCGGCAATCGCCGCCCTCGTGGTCGCGCTAGCCATCGGGGCCGGCATCGGCCTGGTGAACGGCCTTGTGACCGTGTTGTTGGACATCCCGTCGTTCATAACGACCCTCGGTGCCTTTTTCGTATGGACAGGCGTCACGCTGATCGTGACCGGGGGCGAGACCGTCACGATCTTGCCGCCAACGCCGGGACTGCTAAACGTGCTCGGTGGCGTGCTCGCGGGCCAGGTACGCTCAGAGCTGTTGTGGTGGCTCGGGTTGGCGCTCGTCGTCGGGGTGGTGCTGCAACGGACCGTGATGGGGAACTGGTTTTTCGCGGTTGGAGGTAAGAGGCTCGCCGCCGTGGAGGCCGGTGTGCCCGTCATGCGCACCCGCGTCCTCGCCTTCGTCATCTGTGGGGTCTTTGCGGCATTTGCCGGCGCGGTCCAGCTCGGGCACCTCGACTCGATGTCGGCGTCTTTTGGCACGACCTACCAGCTCGAGGCGATCGCGGCATCAGTTGTGGGCGGATGCGCGCTCATGGGTGGCCGCGGTTCGATGCTCGGTGCTGCCGTCGGGACGCTGATCCTGGCGATGCTCGGTAGCGGGCTGATCTTGAGCGGGGTGTCACCTTATTGGTACGAGGCCGTCGTTGGAGTGATCTTGGTAGCCGCTGTGGCGATGCACACCCGCGTCGGCCGGCTCGTGTCGGGGGCGGGCGCATGAGCGCGGAGGCCGGCCCAGCTCCTAAGACGGAGGGCACCCCCGGCAGCCCCGGCAGCGCAGGGCCATGGTTCGAGGCACGCGGCGTGGCCAAGCACTTCGGGGGGGTCGTAGCGCTAGACGGGATAGATATCACCTTTTACCCTGGCCAGATCGTCGGCCTGATCGGCGACAACGGGTCGGGCAAGTCCACTTTCGTGAAGATCGCTTCAGGTGTGTACCAGCCGACGCGCGGGTCGATCGCCATCGGAGGCAAGGACGTCCGGTTCCGAAACGCCGCCGATGCCCGCCAAGCGGGCATCGAGACGGTCCACCAGGACCTCGGCCTGGTCGATTCCATGAGCATCGTGCGCAATTTCTTCCTCGGCGCAGAGGTTCGCAAGGGCCCCTTCTTGGACCTGCGGCGAATGCGCAGGGAGACGAACAAGATGTTGGAGGAGATCGGCCTCGGCAACCTGCGCGACCTCGGCCAGGACGTGAGCCGCCTCTCCGGCGGTGAGCGCCAGGCCATCAGTATCGGCCGGGCGGTGGCCTTCGAAAAAAGGATGCTCATCTTGGATGAGCCGACTTCGGCCCTGTCGATCGCGGAGACTGAAAAGGTCTTCGAGTTCATGCGCAGGGCAAGGCAAAGAGGGCTGGCGGTCGTGTGCGTGATGCACAACCTCGCACAAGTGCGCGACGTGGCCGATCGCTTCGTAGTTTTTTGGCATGGGAGGAAGGTCGTGGACGTCGCCAACGAGGGCCAGAGCGAACAGGAGCTGGCGGGCTACATCATCAAGGGCAAGCTGAGCGAGCTCGGTATTGACGAGAGCGCGCTCGATACCGGGGCACTTCGCGTGCTCGCCCAAGAATGACCGATCGGAGCGCCAGCGCACCGAGGCCTGCGGGCCGGGCGAGGCTGGCCGTTGCCGGGCTCGGCCGCATGGGGAGCGTGCACGCCCGTAACATCGCCCGTTCGTGCCCCTCCGCGGAGCTGGTTGCGGTTTTCGACACTCGTCTTGATGTCGCTCGGCCCCTTGGCGAGGAGCTAGGTGCTCGGGTGGCAGAGAGCTACGAAGCGCTTTTGGCTGACCCGGGCGTGGACGCTGTGGTTATAGCAACCCCCACGGCCGCCCACGCCGCGATGGCCCTCGAAGCAGTCCGTGCCGGGAAGCACGTATTTTCCGAGAAGCCGATCTCGCTCGAGAGGGCGTCGACCGTGGAGGTAGTCGAGGCGTTTTCCGAGGCGAGGCAGTTCCTTCAGGTAGGTTTCCACCGGCGTTTTGACCCCGCGCTCGTGGCGGCCGCGGGGCGGGTGAGTGCGGGGGAGCTCGGGGAGGTCCGCCTCTACCGGGCGAGCCAGCGGGACAAGGCGTCTCCTGCGCCGCAGTTCATCGCTGGGTCCGGTGGGATCTTCATCGACATGGGGATCCACGATTTTGACACCGCCCGGTGGTTGGTCGGCGAGGTGGAGAGCGTGAGCGCAGAAGGCGCTTCTTGGCAAGACCCCGCCTTCGCGAGTACCGGCGACTACCACAGCGCGGTGGTCGTGCTCCGTTTTACAGGGGGAGCACTCGGGTCGATCGACATCTCGCGCGTGGCCGGGTACGGCTACGAGAGCTCGCTCGAGCTCATGGGGGAAAAAGCGACCGTGCGTATAGACGAGCCGTTTGCGGCCAGTTACGAGTGGCGGGAGCCCGGTTCCTCGAGCAAGCCCCTCATCGCGAGCTACGACCGCCGCTACGGCGCTGCCTTTTCGGCCGAGCTAGAGCACTTCGCTCGTTCGGTGCTGAGTGGTGAGCCAACCGGCCCCTCGGGCCACGACGCCCTGGCCGCCTTCGACATTGCCCGTGCCGCGGCGGAATCTTGTCGCCTCGGCGCGCCGGTCGCCGTTCCAGGGCGTCACGATGTCGCAAGACCGCTCCGCTAGGGCGAAGTGGTCCGCTGAACCAGGAAGGAGACCGAGACCAAAATGCTTGCACCAGAGGGAAGTGTCTTGGGGCGCCTCGCAGGCGCCCCGATCTCGTGGGGTGTCTGCGAGGTACCAGGCTGGGGGGTGATGCTGCCCCCCGAACGCGTGCTATCTGAGATGCGCAAGCTCGGCCTGTTGGGGAGCGAGCTCGGTGCGCTCGGGTACCTGGGTGAGCAGCCAGAGCAAATCCGGGCTCTGCTGAGAGGCTTCGGCCTGGGGGCGATCGGCGGTTTCGTTCCCGTCCCGGCGTTGCACGACGAGTCCCAGCGAGAAGCGGCACAGGAGGCCGCGGAACAAGCCGCGCGCCTTTTGTCCGGCGCCGGTGGGACGTACTTCGTCACTGCGGCGGTAGTCGACGAGGGGTGGAGTGAGCCCTTCGAGCTGACCCCGGCGCAATGGGACAGCATGGCCGAGGGCTTGGACATGGTGGACGAGGTGTGCGCCCGCCACGAGCTGAAACAAGTGCTCCACCCCCACGTGGGGACCCTGGTGGAGCGCGCCAGCCACATCGAAGCCGTCGTGGAGCGCTCTCGCGTGGCTTTCTGCCTTGACACGGGTCATTTCGCCATAGGGGGTGCCGACCCCGTCACATTCGCCAAGCGCCACGTTGGAAGGGTCGGGCTCGTGCACCTGAAAGACGTCGACCTCTCGCTCGCGCCAGCGGTCATCGAGCACAAGACGAGCTTGCTCGAAGCGACCCGCGCCGGCCTGTTCCGGCCCCTCGGCAAGGGGAGCGTGGACATCGCCGGCACCGTCAAGGCACTCGAGGCGGGCGGCTACCGGGGTTGGTACGTGTTTGAGCAGGACACCACCATCGACCCCGACATGGCCGCTTCGGCCGACCCCGCGAGCGACGTCAGCGCCTCGATCGAGTACCTCCGGGGTGCACTTTGAGCGCGCCCGGCAAAGGTGCGCCCTTGCGCGTCGGCGTGGCCGGGGTGGGCCGGATCGGCCGGATGCACGCCGAGCTCCTGGTCGGGCGGGTACCTGGCGCCAAGCTGGCCGCGGTGTCCGACGCGGTCGCCCCGCTCGCCGGCGAAGTTGGCCAGGCGCTCGGGGTCCCAGCCCTCGAGACGGGCCGCCTCCTTGAGGACCCCGCGATAGACGCCGTCGCCATCTGTGCTCCCACCGAGCAGCACGTCGAATTGATAATTGAGGCGGCGGCAGGCGGCAAGAAGGCGGTCTTTTGTGAGAAACCAGTCTCGCTCGACCTGGCCGAGGTGGACCGGGCACTTGCTGCCGTTGCCGCGGCGGGCACGGCCCTCATGGTCGGGTTCAACCGCAGGTTCGACCCTTCGCACGCCGCGGTGCGCCAAGCCGTGGCTGAGGGGACGGTGGGGGTACCCCACGTCGTGCGGATCACGAGCCGGGACCCCGAACCGCCCCCGATGGCCTACGCGCGCGCGTCGGGTGGGATATTCCTCGACATGACCATCCATGACTTCGACATGGCGCGTTTCGTGGTGGGGAGCGAAGTGGCCGAAGTTCACGCAGCGGGCGCCGTCCGTATCGAGCCAGCTCTGGCCGAGCTCGGCGACGTTGACACCGCGGTTATAACGCTCCACCATGTGGACGGATGTCTCACATCGATCGACAACAGCCGCAAGGCGGTGTACGGGTACGACCAGAGGGTGGAGGTGCTTGGTTCGGCTGGCCTGGCGGCGTCGGGCAACCCCCTCGTCAATACGGCGCAGGTGCTCGACGCGGGCGGTGCCCGGTTGGCGACGCTGCCGTACTTCTTCATCGAGCGCTACCAAGAGAGCTACCTGCGCCAGTGGGAGGCCTTCGTGCGCGCCGTGCAGTCAGGGTCGCCGCCGCCGACTTCGGGCCACGACGGCCGGGCGGCGCTCGTCCTCGGGTTGGCAGCGAAGCGCTCCCTCGCGCAAGGCCGCAGCGTCGCGGTCGCGGAAGTGTCGCTGGGGGACCGAGAGGCGGCGTCGTCGGAGCCGAAGAGATGACGGTGGCAGGGCAAGGTATGCCAGCAGGGCAAGGGCGAGCAGGGCAAGGGCGAGCAGGGCAAGGGCCCGCACGTACCGGCAGCCTCCACCGGCCAGCGGGCTCTATGGCCGCCGGCCCATGGGAGCTCGAGCTGACCCAGGAGGGCGCCGGCTGGTCTTGGTCGTCGCTCAGGGTGCTCGCGCTCGCTCCCGGTGGGTCGCACGCCTTCAACACGGGTGGTGACGAGATGATCCTCCTGCCCCTCGAGGGAGGGTGCAGGGTCTCGTGTTGCGCTGAGCGCTACGAGCTCGCCGGGCGGGTGGACGTGTTCTCCGGGCCGAGCGATTTTGCCTACCTACCTGTCGGCTCTGACGTCGAGGCTTCGAGCGAGGGAGGGGGGCGGTTTGCTCTTGCTGGGGCGAAAGCCAGCCGTCGCTTGTCGCCGCGTCGCGGGGGCGGTGCCGAGGTGGCGCTCGAAGTGCGGGGCGCCGGCTCGAGCTCGCGCCGTATCGCCAATTACTGCATGCCCGGGACCTTCGACGCCGACAGGCTGATCGCCTGTGAAGTCGTTACCCCAGGCGGCAACTGGTCGTCGTGGCCGCCCCACAAGCACGACGAGGAGCGCCCCGGGGAGACCGAGCTCGAAGAGATCTACTACTTCTGTGTCGCAGAAGGCCCCTCGGGGTCCGAGGGAGTCGCCTACCAGCGCGTGTACGGCACGCCAGAGCGCCCTATTGACGTACTTGCAGAGGTACGGAGCGGCGATGTCGTCCTCATACCCCATGGCTACCATGGGCCCTCGATGGCGGCCCCGGGCTATGACCTCTACTACTTGAACGTGATGGCCGGGCCGGGTGAGCGTGCATGGTCAGTCAGCTTCGACCCCACCCACGACTGGGTGCGGTCCTCATGGGAGGGGCAAGCGGTCGATCCCCGCTTGTCCGGCCGAGGGGGGGATGGCAAGTGAGCACGGTGCGCCTGACTGTCGGGCAGGCGGTCATCAGGTTTCTTTCCGAGCAGTACAGCGAGCGCGACGGGGTTGAGCACCGCCTCGTGGAAGGCTGCTTCGGGATTTTTGGGCATGGCAACGTAGCCGGTCTCGGCCAGGCATTGCTCGAGGCCGAACTGCGTAGGCCCGGTGCCTTCGTCTACCGCCAGGCCCGCAACGAACAAGCGACGGTCCACGCAGCTGCTGCCTTCGCCCGGATGCGCAACCGCCTCTCGACTATGGCGTGCATCTCGTCGATTGGGCCCGGTGCCACCAACATGGTCACGGGGGCGGCGCTCGCGACCGTGAACCGCCTCCCGGTCTTGTTGCTGCCGGGCGACGTGTTCGCCACGCGGCCTGCCGACCCCGTTCTCCAGCAACTAGAGCACCCCGTCTACCGGGACGTGTCGGTGAACGACACCTTCCGGCCCGTTTCTCGCTTCTTCGACCGGGTGGCAAGGCCCGAGCAGCTGACCGAAGCGCTCCTCGGTGCGATGCGAGTGCTCACCGACCAGGCTGAGACGGGGGCGGTGACGCTCTGCCTCGACCAAGACGTCCAAGCGGAGGCCTACGACTGGCCGGTGGAGCTGTTCGAGCGGCGCGTCTGGCCCATCGACAGGGCGCCGGCGGCCCCTCAGGCGCTCGCTCGGGCTGTGGACCTTTTGCGTAGCGCGAGCCGTCCTCTGATCGTCGCTGGAGGAGGCGTGATCTACTCCGAGGCCACCGGCGTGCTTGCCGCCCTCGCCGAGGCGACGGGGATCCCCGTGGCCGAGACGCAAGCCGGCAAGGGCTCGTTACCCTACGACCACCCACTCTCGGTCGGGGCCGTGGGCGTCACCGGCACGACTGCCGCCAACGCCCTCGCAGCTGAGGCAGACGTGGTGATCGGCATCGGGACGCGCTGGGCCGATTTCACCACTGCGTCGCGCACCGCGTTTTCGAATCCGGACGTGCGTTTTATCAACCTGAACGTCGCCCGCATGGACGCCACCAAGCACTCAGGGCTTTCAGTGGTAGGTGACGCCCGTGCGGTCCTCGAGCAGCTTGGGGCCGCTCTGGCCGGCTGGTCCGTGGGGGAGCCCTACCGCGAGAAGGCCGGGCGCCTCGCTCGCGACTGGGATGCCACCGTCGAGGGTGCCTATCACCTCGGCCACGGCCCCCTCCCGGCTCAGTCCGAGGTGATCGGTGCCGTGAACGAGGTTTCTGGGCCCCGTGACGTGGTCATGTGCGCGGCTGGCTCCATGCCGGGAGACCTCCACAAGCTGTGGCGCACCCGTGACCCGAAGGGCTACCACGTGGAGTACGGCTACAGCTGTATGGGATACGAGATCGCCGGCGGGCTCGGCGTGAAGCTGGCGGCGCCCGAGCGCGAGGTTTACGTGATGGTAGGGGATGGTTCCTACCTGATGATGGCCCAGGAGCTCGTCACTGCCGTGCAAGAGGGCGTGAAGCTGATCGTGGTCTTGGTCGACAACCACGGCTTCGCCTCGATCGGGTCGCTTTCCGAGACGGTTGGTACGGAGCGCTTCGGCACCTGGTACCGCTACCGCGACGAGGGGAGCGGCATGCTCGACGGGCCCCCCCTCCCGGTCGATTTCGTCGCCAACGCCAAGAGCCTCGGCGCGAAGGCGATTGGGGTAAAGAGCATCGCGGAACTGCGGGCTGCCTTGGTCGAAGCCAAGGCAGCCGAGGGACCGGTCCTGGTGTGCGTTGAGACGGACCCGTTCGTGCCGGCGCCATCGAGCGAGTCTTGGTGGGACGTGGCCGTGGCCGAGGTCGCCGAGACTGAGCCGACGGTCTCGGCGCGAAAGGGTTACGAAGTGGCCAAGGCTCGCCAGGTGGCGGCGCGCGGCAACTATCTGAAGGCCTGAAAGGAGCGATCACATGAGGTCGATCGGGCATTGGTTCGCAGGCAAGGCGGTCGAGGGGCGCTCGGGGCGCACCGGAGCGGTCTACAACCCAGCGACGGGTGAGCAGCAGGCCGAGGTGAGCTTTGTCGGCGCGGACGAGGTTGACGAGGCCGTCCGGGCCGCCGCGGCGGCCTTCTTGGAGTGGGGCCAATCGTCGCTCTCGCAGCGGGCGAAGATCCTCTTTTCCTTCAGGGAACTTCTGAACGCCCACATGCCCGAGCTTGCGGGCATGATCGTGGACGAGCACGGCAAGGTCTATTCAGATGCGCTGGGCGAGGTGCAGCGAGGCCTAGAGGTAGTGGAGTTCGCCTGCGGCATCCCGCACCTTTTGAAGGGGGAGTACTCGGACCAGGTCTCGCGAGGCGTCGACGTTTTCTCCTACCGCCAACCACTGGGCGTAGTAGCGGGCATTACGCCGTTCAATTTCCCGGCGATGGTCCCTATGTGGATGTACCCAGTCGCGATCGCGTGCGGCAACACCTTTGTCCTAAAGCCGAGCGAGCGCGACCCGTCGCCGTCGCTCCGCGTGGCTGAGCTCTGGGCCGAGGCCGGCTTGCCAGAGGGGGTCTTCAACGTGATAAACGGCGACAAGCTGGCCGTCGACGCCATCTTGGGCCACCCCGACGTGGCTGCGGTTTCCTTCGTCGGATCGACGCCGATTGCCCGCTACGTCCACGAAAAGGCCACCGCCTCAGGCAAGCGCGTCCAGGCGCTCGGCGGGGCGAAGAACCACGCTGTCGTGTTGCCAGACGCCGACCTGTCCTTTGCGGCAGACCACGTATCTGCGGCGGCGTTCGGTAGTGCCGGCGAGCGGTGCATGGCAATATCGGCAGCGGTGGCTGTCGGCGACGCCGGCGATGACTTGGTGCGCGCCCTTACCGAGCGGGCCGATGCCGTGCGAGTGGGCCCAGGTAGGGACGAGGCGAGCGAGATGGGGCCCGTCGTCACCCTGCAGGCCAAGGAGCGGATAACCGGCTACATCGAGCGCGCCGAGCGAGAGGGGGCACGTCTCGCACGCGACGGCCGAGGTCTCGTAGTCGCCGGGCACGAAGGAGGCTTTTTTGTCGGCCCCACAGTTGTCGACCAGGTGACCCCGGACATGGAGGTCTACCGGGACGAGATATTTGGCCCCGTGCTGTCGGTCTTGCGGGCCGGGACCGTGGACGAGGCGATCGAGCTTGTGAACGCCAATCCTTATGGCAACGGCACCGCGGTCTTCACCTCGTCGGGCGAGGCGGCCCGGAGGTTCCACAGGGAAGTAAACGTCGGCATGATCGGGCTGAACGTTCCGATCCCGGTCCCGATGGCCTACTACTCCTTCGGAGGGTGGAAAGACTCGCTCTTCGGGGAGCGACGCATCCACGGCCCCGAGGGCGTCGGCTTCTACACGCGCTCCAAGGTCGTCACGTCCGTTGGCCGGCACCCAGGGCCGGCGCCGGCGCGTCCTTGCACTTCCCGACGATGAGCTGAGGACGATGAGCTGAGGACGGTGAGCTGAGGACGGTGAGCTGAGGACGGAGGACGGTGGGCTGAGGACGGTGGGCTGAGGAGGTGGCCGGGCCGTCGCGGCGGGTGCCGGCGAGCTCCTGAACGCCAGTGGCGCACAAAAAAGTGGCACATGTGGGTCTGGAAACTCCACATCCAGTAGAAATCAGCGCGGTTTCGCGCAAAAAACGAAGCCATGTGCCGTTTTCGGATCCAGACGCCGCAGTTTTTCCTCGGCTTGGGCCGTTCTTGCGCCGGCCGGCCCCGTTCGTGCGCTCGCGTCCTAGCCAGCGCCCGCGCTAGCGCCTCGGGCTGCACCAGCACCAGCACCCGGCGCGCCCGCACCCGCACCCGCACCCGCACCCGCACCAGCACCAGCACCAGCACCAGCACCAGCACCCGCACCAGCGCTCGGAGAGGCATGTGCTGTGACCAGCGAGGCGAAGACGACCGTGTTGTCCAAGTACTGGCGCGTCGAGTAGTCGAAAGGCCCCCCGCATGTGATCAGGCGGAGGGCCGGGTAGCTGGTCGAGCCGTAGACGACAGCGGTGGGGAAGTGCGCTTTTGAATATGTGCGCACGCCGTCGACCATGAAGTTCGCCACATCACCGTCGGCCAGGGCTATTCCTATGTGGTCGCCAGGCACGAGCGCGCCTATGCGGAAAAAGACGGCTGGGCCGTAAATATTGTCCACGTGCCCCACGATCACCGACGGGCCGGGTTGGCCCGGAGTGGGGGAGTAGCGGTACCAAGCAGCCTCGCTCGGCTTGGCGAAGAGGGGCGGCACCTGGATGGTGCCGTTCGCGTTGAGGCCGACCTCGCCCACGTGGGCGTCTACCCCGATCGCGGGTATGTCGAGGCCTACCGGTCGCGACCTGGCCAGCGCGGGCCCAGCGGGCAGGCCCTTTCGCTCTGCGAGGGCCAAAGCGGCACGGTCAATGGCGGCCGTCGCGAGCGAGCCGGCGACCCGAGCCCCCGGCGTCTCGCTCCGCCCAACTGGTGCCGCGGCGCTAGGGACCAAGTGCGGGGCCGGCGGGCCAAGCGCCCCCGCCTGCGCTCGGGTCGGCTGGGGCGCGTGTTGCTGCGTGGCTACCACGACACCCACGGCCGTGGCGCCGCCGGCGAGGAGAGCCGCGCCGGCGGCCAGCACCACAGCCGTCCAAGGGGCGCGGGACGTTGGAGGCGGGGCGCCGAAGTGCCTTCCCTTCATCAGCGGCTTCGCTCCTGTCTCAGGTAGACCGGCCTGGTGATGGTCGTTCCCCGGTCCGCCGGCTTCTAGGAGGTCGCCTGTGCCCGGCGCCGCCGGCGCCACCCGAGAGCAACGAGGCCCCCGCCCACGACCATCGCGCTCGCCCCTCCGTAAAGCACGCCTGCGTCTTGGAACCCGGCGGTCGTGCCGGCGCCTGTCTGGGGGGCGCCGCTCGGGGCAGGAACCGCGGCAGAGGAAGTGCAAGCGCTGCCGATGGCGTTGGCATCGGCAGAGAGCTTCGCTACATTGATGTTCCCGCTGGCTGCGGCCTTCAGGTCGCCTACGAAAGCGCCCACGGCGCTCTTCACGCTCGGTTGGGCGCTCGCGGCTTCGGTCTCTAGCTGGGTGGCGAACCCGCCGAGCTTGCTAGCAAGGGACGAGCTGCTCGCCTGGGGGAGCTGCTTTTGGATGCTGCTCAAGGTCGCCTCGATTTGGCTGCAGGCACTCGTCGTCTGAGCACCGGCGGGCGCAACCATGAGGAACACCAGTGCACCCCCGACGAAGCCGGCGGCGAGCGACTTGGGTACGCGTACCATGTTGCCTCCTTCGGTCAGTTGTTCGGTCCTGACAAGAGGCTAGTACCGCCGGCCACTGCCGCCGCGGAGCGATGCCCGCTCGGCGTTGAGGCGGCCCGGCTCGGCTTATGCCAGGCGTAGGCCGGCGTAAGCAGGCGTAGGCCAAGAGGCGCCCCCTAGCTGGTGGCTGTCCCTGCCTGGGGCCCTCAACCCGCAGGTCACTAGGGGCGTTGTGACGTCCCGAGCTGGTGGCTGTCCGTGCCTGGGGCCCTCAACCCGCAGGTCACTAGGGGCGTTGTGACGTCCCGAGCTGGTGGCTGTCCCTGCCTGGGGCCCGCAACCCGCAGGCCAGGAGGGGCGTTCCGACGCGCCAGGAGAGCTCGACAAGGGTGGCGGCGGCGTTGTCGCTCAGGTAACCGCGGCCTGAAACCGGCACGGCCAGCTCCACCGGCGCCGGCGCGCGCCCCGACGTTGGCACGAGGGTCGCAGCCACGAAATTGGTGAGCCCCTGCGAGGCGGGAGGAGCGGCCAGCTCGAGCGATGCGCCCCCGGAGCGGGGCGCCATCAACCAGATTTGTACCCGCGGCAAGGGAAACTTGGGCGCGAAGGAGATGCAGCCGGCGCCGGCGGGCGAGACGACGGCGCTCATGGCTCGAAGTAGGGTGAAGCTCCCGAGGTAAAGGCGCCTCGCCGTGAGCGACGTCTTGGTCCCGTCCCACGTGCCCAGAGCCAGCAGCTCGCGTGCTTGGGAGGTCACGAGGGGGCGTGGCTCGCCCGCCGGCAAGAGGTGGGCGTGTTCGAGGTGCTCGATGCTCGCGACCGCCAAGGCGGGGTAGAGCTGGATTGGTGACGTGCGTGGCCCCGACACGTCGTGCACGCCGGCGCCGAGAAGTCGACCGACGGCGACGAGCTGGTGTTCGAGCGTGGTCCGTTCCCCTGCCTGGGCGGTCGCCCATCGGCTGGCCTGGCCGAGGTTGCCGAGCGTTGCGGCCGTCAATAGAGCGCAAACTGGGACGCGAAACGCCGGGCCACCTGCGCCGAATGACCGTGGGGAAAGGGCCTTCGCGATGACGGGGACGAGTATGGCCATCGCGACCCACACGTAGCGGGACACGACCGTGAACGCTCCGGCCGTCTGGTCGCGGCCAGCTGCGGCCATGACGTAAAAAGCGACAGCCGCGGCGCAGAGGCCGAGTATGCCGGGTGAGTGCTGCCAGAGCGAGCGGAGCTGCCAGGCGGCCCATGCTGCCAGGCAGGTCAAGACGACGACGCCCGCCTTGGTGTCGTCGGCACTTTGCCCGATGGCTCCGGCTAGGCCGAAGAGCACGTATGAGGGCAGCGTCGTGAAGGTCCTAAGCCCAAAATGGGCCCTTGGCGCGCTAATCGAGGGGCGGCCCAAGAAGGCAAACCAGATCGCGTACGAAACCACGGGTAGCGCAAGGACTGCGAGTGCCCGGCGCCACGGTCTTCTCGCGAAGAGGAGGAGGGCCGTGCCGGCAACCATGGCGTCACCCACCGTCGAGCACATGAGCGCGCCGAGCAGTGAAAGGGAGGCGATGGCATCTCTCGCCCTAAAGTCGGTCCGCCCCTTCGGTGGCGTCGCGGGGTCGAGGAGCAACATTGACAGCAGCCCGAAGAGCACGGAACCCACGAACGTCACCTGGAAGGCAGAGGTCATGTCGGACGCGCCCGCTCCAAGGAAAGCCAAGAGCCCGGCTGCAAAAGTCGCAACCCAGGGGTCGGCCCCGGCCCGCAGGGCCAGCCTCCAGCTCAGGTGGGCGACGACCGTGCCTGCGAGAAGGAGCGGGGCCAGGTACGGCCAGTAGCTGTTCAGGTGGAAGATGCTGTAGAGCGCGCGCCAGAGCAGGATCGGCAGTGTTGACCAGTGCTCGTTGTGGGGGTACCAGATGCTCCGAGGGCTGCCCGGGGGAAAGGAGAGGCCGCGCCTTACCAAGAAGTCCCATTCGTCACCGAAGAACCACAGCGCCCTGTCGGTCCAAGACCAAAAGGCGAGCGATGCGAGCAGCGTGCAGGCATGTAATGAAGCTGGCCATTTCCCGGCTTTTGTGGCCACCAGGCGCGGGCGAGGTTGCGGGGGTGGGGATCCCTGTGCCCCGCCAGCGCCCCCGTCGCAGGTCTCGTCGTGAACGAGTGCGCCCGCTGCCATGTTCAGGTCCTGGCGGAGACCGCCAGGTATAGTTCGTAGCCGGTCGAGAACATTTTCAGCCAAAAGTGGTCCATAAACCGGTACTCGCCGGCGCTCACGAGACGCGCGGCGAGCTCGGGGGATTGCTGCCAGAGGTAGCGGCGGGCGCGGGCTGCGTGGAGGGGGTCCGACACGATGCCCAGCCTCTTGTAGCCGCCCACGAGAGCTCGGGAAAAGGCCACGTTTTCCCACGTAGTAGTCGCACGCGTCTCGGTGGCCAGAGCTTCTGGCGGGACCCCGATGCTCTTGGCGTAAGCGGCCATCACGTCGGCCTCAGCCGGGCGCCCGCCAGAGGGCGCGCCCGAGAACACCAATTTCTCGGCCCCGAGCGCGTCTCGTGCACGGGCGGCCAGTTGCGTTCGCCACTTCTGGACCGGGTGGAGCCCACCATTGGTGCGCGGCGGGTAGCCGAGCACGATAAGGGCACAGGGGCCCCCGACGTTCTCGGTTGGCGGGAAGTGGCGCCTGGAGGCCCACCAATGGGCAGCCTCCGAGGCGAGCACGCAAGCGGCTCCCAAGGCCACGGCGCGCGCCAACCCGGCGTGCCTCGAGTTTCCTATGCTCCCGACCACTCGCGCCTTCGCAGCTCGAATATGGCGATCGCGGCGGCGGCTGCGACGTTTAGGCTCCCGACCCGTCCGAGCTGAGGGAGGAAGGCAACGGCGTCACAGGCCGCCAGGGTTGCGCTGGAGAGGCCGTGGTCCTCGTTCCCGAGCACCAGGCAGGCGTCGCGCCCGACAGACAGGTGGTGGAGCGGCACGGCTTGGTCCGCCAGTTCGAGCCCGACCACGCAGAAGCCGTCCTCTCGAGCGGCGTCCGCTGCCTCCGGTCCGCGCTCGAAATGGGACCAGGACAGGTAGCGCTCGGTGCCCATGGCAGTCTTGGCCGCGCGCGCCGATCCCGGGGAAACGGTGGCCCCGGCCAGGTAAAGGTGCTCGACTTTGAACGCGGCTGCGGTGCGCACGATTGACCCCACGTTCCAAGGTGAGGCGACGCCGTCGAGGAGCAACGCCAAGCGCCCTGATGAGCGTCGCGCCCAGTCCCTGTAGAGGCGCTTACGGTCAGTCTGGCCGAGCTGCTTCACGTGGCGGACCCGAGGGGGCGAAGGCCGTCCGCGAAGGAACGCGGCATGTGGGCAGCACGTTGCCTGACCTCCGTGGGGCCACCCTTCGTGGGGCCACCCTTCGTGGTGCCACGTCTCACCGAGTTACCTGCAATACGCGGTAGCCGGACTTGGAGGCGGCCCTGCGCACGGTCCAGCCCTGCCCGGTGAGCCAGGTCGCCAGGGAGTCCCCGCCCAGGTGTTTGTTGGCCACCAGCCAGGCGCTCGAACTGCCGGCGAGGCGGGGGAGCCAGGTGCCAAGCAGGTCATGGAGCGCGTCCTTGCCGACGCGGACCGGTGGGTTGGACCATATGCCGTCGAAGCGCAAGGTCTCGGGTACCTCGCCGGGGGGTGCCGCCCTCACGTTATGGAGGCCCAGGCGCTCCGCGTTGGACGCTGCCAGCTCGAGGGCACGGGAGTTGACATCGACGGCCCAGACCGTGGCGTCGGGCGAACGCGTTGCCAGCACGCAGGCGATCGGCCCGTAACCGCACCCGAGGTCGAGCAACTGACCCGCAACGGGAGGCGCCGGCGACTCCCGCAACAAGGCAAAGGTGCCTGGGTCGACCCGGCGGGAAGAAAATACGCCCCGGTCCGCGAGCAGGCTGAGCTCGAGACCCGGCAGGCGGAGCTCCACCATGGCCGGGTCGGAGGCGACGGCCGGCGCGCTCGAGAAGTAGTGCTCGGCCATTACGGCGGCCAGCCTAGTGCTGAGGCCGGACCTTCACCCCCTTGTCACCGAGGTTCACCGGGGCCCCACTGAGGCCGGGGCGGAGCCGTTGCCCGCAGGGCGCCAAGGCGAAGGTCGCCCGTCTCGTCTCAAAACGCTGCCTTGCGCCCTGCGTTCGCCCTAGAGCTCGATCTCAGGGTAAAGGGGGTGGGCCGCGAGGAGGTCGGTGCAGCGCCCCCGGCAGCGCTCTGCCACCTTGGCGTCGATCATGTACTTGGCCTTCGAGGTCCCCGAGGCGGGTTGGGTCGCCCGGAGGGCTTCCGCGATGACGTCAGCCACCTCGTCGAGCTCGTCCGCGCCGAAGCCGAGCGTGGTGAGAGCCGGCGTGCCCATCCTTACGCCGGAGGTGTACCACGCTCCGTTTGGGTCAGAGGGAACGGAGTTGCGGTTGGTGACAACGCCGGAGTCGAGGAGCGCCGACTCCGCCTGGCGGCCCGTTAGCCCGAAGCTCGCCTCGACGTTCATCAGGACTATGTGGTTGTCCGTGCCGCCCGTGACGAGCTTGACCCCGCGGCGCGAAAAGCCCTCGGCGAGGGCGCGGGCGTTGGCGACTATCGCTGCCGCGTAATCGGCGAACGAAGACCGGCGAGCTTCAGCCAGCGCCACCGCCTTGGCCGCCATCACGTGGGGAAGCGGGCCGCCGAGCACCATGGGGCAGCCCTTGTCGACGAAGGGCGCGTACTCGCCTTTGCAGAGCACCAACCCGCCCCTCGGCCCGCGGAGCGACTTGTGGGTGGTCGAGGTGACGACGCCAGCGTGCGGGACGGGGTCGAAGTCGCCTGTCAGCACCTTGCCGGCCACCAGGCCCGCGAAGTGGGCCATGTCGACCATGAAGGTAGCGCCCACTTCTTCGGCGATCTCGGCCATGAGAGCGAAGTTGGGGTTGCGGGGGTATGCCGAGTAACCGCCGACCAGCACGAGCGGGCGCCACTCGCGCGCCTGTCGGGCGAGGGCGTCGTAGTCGATCAGGCCGCTCTCGGGGTCGACGCCGTAGCTCGCCTGGTTGAACAGCTTGCCCGAGATGTTCGGGCGGAACCCGTGGGTCAGGTGGCCGCCGGCGTCCAATGACATGCCAAGCATCCGTTGCTCGTTGAAAGAGTGGCGGAGGTGGTCCCAGGCGTCAGCAGGCAGGTCGTTCACGTGCTTGGCGCCGGCCTCCTCCAAAGCGGGCGCTTCCACTCGTTTGGCAAGGATCGCCCAGTAGGCGACGAGGTTGGCGTCGATGCCCGAATGGGGCTGGACGTAGGCGTGCTCAGCGCCAAAGAGGGCAATAGCATGGCCTGCCGCCAGCGTCTCGACTCGGTCGACCATCTCGCAGCCGGCGTACATGCGGTGCCCGGGCGTGCCCTCTGCGTACTTGTCTGAGAGCCAGTTGCCCATGGCGAGCAGGACCGCAGGCGAGGCGTAGTTCTCTGAGGCAATGAGCTTCAGCTGACGGCGCTGGTTCTCGAGCTCGCCTCTGATGGCTGCCGCGACGTCGGGCTCCGTGGCAGCTATGACCTCGAGCGCGTTGGTGTAGGCAATGGCAGTCGCTGTTGCTGTGGCAGGCCAGGGGCCTCGGGTGTTGGCGGCGATCGCCTCGCTTTCGCCCGTAGCTGCTGCGCCTCCATCCGAAACGGCGTTCGTTGAGGTCTGAGCGTTGCTGGCTTGTGACATGGCGTCCTCCTGGTCGCGGTCGTGCGGTCGTAGTCTGCTCGGGACGCCCAGGCGTGCGGCTTGGCCGGCGGGCAGGCCGTGCCGGCGGGCCGCTCCCTCGTGGTTACCACGTAAGCGCCAGTAACGGCCCGCAGGGGATCCTACTCGTGCGTTGGGGCCCCTTCGGCACCGGCAACGCCAAATTGAGACCACGACCAGGTCGGCAGGCCGGCTCTGGCGCTCCGTCAACAGGCGGCGCTTGGCCCTCGTCCTCGTCCGAACCCCTGGCAGGGGCCAGCCCCCCCGCCTTGGCTCCACCTCGAGCGCCTTTCAGGGGGACCTGGAGGCGCCGGAGTGCTCCAGTTGCCGGCGGAGCCTGCGCTCCGAGAGCCTGCCGAAGGAAAAGAGGTTGCCGTCGAGCAGCACGCCGGGTGGGAAAGCGACCATGTGCTCCATCATGAGGGCGCGGCCCTCCTCGCTTTCGTCGGAGATGACCGAGATCTCGATGTCGTAATCGGCTGATACCTCTGCGAGCACCTTTTTCGCGTGCTCGCACAGCTCGCAATGTGGCGCGCTGAGCACGGTGACCTGAATTGTCACAACGCCGTGCCCCCGGTGCCGCCAGCCTTCATCTGAGCGACCAGATCTGAGTCCGGGACATACATCGTGTAATCTGGCGCCCCGCCGTAGTCGGCCCGCCATTTGATCAGCCCGTTGGGGCCGACGACCACAAAACTGTGCCCGTCCTGGTTGGCCATCCCTGCCATCGCGTAAGAAGTCATGCCGTACGCGTTGGATACCGACACGTTCGGGTCGGCTAGGAGGGGGGTGGTTATGCCTTCGTCTGCCACCTTTTGCTTGAGGGCATAGAGCGGGTCTGTGGTTATGCTGACCATCTCGTTTATGCCGAGAGCCCGGAAGCTCCTCCAGTCGGACTCCATGTCCTTTATCTGTGTCCAGCACGGCTCGCAGTCAACGCCTTCTTGGAAGAAAAGAAGTACGGTCTTGCCCTTTTGGGCGGCGAGGCTCCAGCTACCTCCTGTCGTGGACGCCAGGGTGAAGTCAGGTGCCTTTTGTCCCGGTCCGGGCTGGCCGACCGCGTAGGGGTACGAGCCCGTGCCCTTTTTCGCTCCGCCGTTGGTAGCAACGTAGAGGCCGACCACGGCCGCCAGCACAGCAACCGCGCCGGTCGCCCAGATCTTTCGTTGGCGCGCGACGCGGGCCTGCGCGGCTCGGCGGCGGGCGGAGTTGCTGCCCCCCGCCGGTCGCCCTTCGCTCGGACGCGTAGGGCGGGGCACCTTGGGCGCGCCGGGCCTGGGGCGGGTCGGGACTCTTGTGGTCATCGGTCGTCCTCCTTATGAACGCGAGACGGGCGTGGCGGTAGGAGCGGAGGTGAGCACAGCGCTGCCGGTCGTGGCAGCATCGTGGGCACAGCAGCCGTGGCCTGCGACCCGATGAGGTGCGGCTCCGGCTGGGGGCTCGGCGTCTGCTTCTGCCCTCTCGTCTGCTTCTGCCCTCTCGTCTGCTTCTGCCCTCTCGTCTGCTTCTGCCCTCTCGTCTGCTTCTGCCCTCTCGTCTGCTTCTGCCCTCTCGTCTGCTTCTGGTCCCCTGGGCGCGCGAGCCGCGGCTTGGTGCACGGCCATGCGGGCCAGCAAGGCGAGCACGGCTAAGAGGCCTAGCGCCGTCACCCAGCCGGGGACGTGGCCGGCACCCGTCGTGAGGACATGGGCCGTGTGTTGGAGGGTGGTGGCCATCCGCAGCTGCCAGCCGCTGGTGGGGCTGGCCGGCCCGGTGACTGCGGTTATACCGGTAATGACTGCTATGGCGACGAGCAGCAGGCCCCCCGCCAGGTTTGTCACAGGGACGTAGCGGGCCCGGCCGAAGATCGAGAGCTTTACCGCCTTGGCTCGCAACCAGCGGGCCTGGCCGAGCTTGCGCCCGTCCCAGGCCAGCGCGACGACAAATAGCGGCGCCACCATCCCGAAGACGTAGGCCGCGCCCACCCCGAGGGAGGTGACGAAGTTGGCACTGGCGCCGGCCAGGACGATAGCGCCGGCCAGCACGGGCGCGCAGCATGCCGTGGCCACTCCCGAGAAGACACCGAGCACGTAAGCGCGCCCCGCGCCTTGGCCCTGTCGCGCCCGGAACCCGGGCATCGGCATGGAGACACGATGTCCGAGCAGCATGAAGGTCCCCAGGGCGGCCATGACGACGGCCATGACGGTGTACACGATCGGGTGGTACTCGTTTATCAAACGGCTGAGGGCGGTGACGCCGAAGGCGATCGGCAGGATGACCGTCGCCACACCAGCTGCGAAGACGAACGTCATCGCCACGAGGCCGCTCCGGCGCTGCACCCCGGTGGCGAGATAGGCGGGCAACATCACAGAGATGCAGCAAGGCGCGAAAAGCGCCACCACACCGGCGAAAAAGGCGGCGATCACCGTCGTGCCCGTCAATAGTTGTGGCATTTTGCCCGCGTCTTCCTGCTAGGCCTTCTCTAGGCGTCCTGCCCGGCGCTGTCGAGCGGGTTGGTGAGGCAGAGACGCCTCCTGGCATACGGGGTTGCTCCGGCGCACGGCTCAGCTCCCGCCCGGGCCATGCCCGTCCCGGTGGCTGCCGTGGCCCATGCCCAGGTGCATGGCGGCCATCATCGCCGTGCAGGCCAGGGCGACCAGGATGAACCCCGCCCCCGCCACCCCGGTGGCTACGAGGGCGACAGCTATCGCGATCATCGGGATGCAGCAGGCGATCATCATCCAGCCGTGGCTGTGCCGCCCGGTGGCCGAGTGGCCCTCGGGGGCTGGCGCCTGGTGGTCAGTACGACCTCGGGCGTGGGGACCTGCAAGTGGGCCAAGTGCCGAAGCGGGCCACTCGTCGGGCGGCGCACCTTCGCCCTCGGGCCAGACCGGGCTCGGGCCGGTGCCGGCCTCGGCGCTCATGGCTCGGCCCTCAGAGGGGCCACGGCGGGGCCGTGGCCACCCTTGACCCGGACCGGGACTTCGCGGGCCTGGCCAGGCGCACCAGCACCGCTGCTTCGCTCCATGGGGCTGCGCAACACTTGTGGCTCCTTTCGCCCATGACCAGAGTGTCGGCTGCCCGTGCGAAGATCTCGTGAAGGGCTCCTGCTTGCTTCGTGGCGGGCAGAAAAGGCGGCTGGGGTCGTCGTCTTGTTGGTGAGCGTGCCGAGCCGGGCCAGGGCGAGGCGCGGCCCGAGGAGCCAAGCGGGGGTTCCCGCGTGCCTGAGCGACCGCCAGTGGGGCCAAAACGGGGGCGTAGTCGTCGCCCACGCGTCGAAGGCCTCTTTGAACTCGGCCCTCACATCGCTTTCTTCCCGGGCTGCCAGCCGGCGGTACACGACGAGCAGGACCGGGAACATGGCGAGCGTCACAAAGGTCGGCCATTGCAGCAAGAAGCCCGCCATTACCAAGATGAAGCCGAGGTACTGGGGGTGGCGGACGTAGGCGTAGGGGCCGGCCGTGGCGAGCTCGCCGCGTTTCTTGGCCACGTAGAGCACCCTCCAGGCGGCGTAGACGAGCGAGAAGCCGGCGACGATCACCAGGTAGCTGGCGACGTGGAACGGGCTCAGGTGAGGGTCCCCCTTCCAGCCGACCACGTCGTTCCACAGGTGGCCGCCGCCGTGGGAGAAGTTCACCCCCGGGACGACCCCGGCGAGCGGACCGGCCAAAAGGTAGACGGTGAGCGGGTAACCGTACATCTCGGTGAAGAGCGCCACGATGAAGCCGGAGAAGCCTCCGAACGCGCGCCAGTCGTGCTTGGAACGGGGCCAGAAGAAGCTCGCGGCGAAAGCGATCGTGAGCACCGAGTCGAAGATGACGAGCCCCCATAGCCCGTACGCGTAGTCGGCCATAGCGCGAGCTTTGGCCCCGGTTGCGAAGATCTCATGAAGCCGACGAGCTACAGCGGCGCCGGCGCAGGGTGGGGCGGCGAGCTTTGGCCCCGGTTGCGAAGATCTCATGAAGCCCTGCGGTTTTCATGGACCTTGGAGGGCGGCCAACGACCCTCGTTCGGAGCGGGCTCACGGCTCCGAAAAAAGGATCTCCGACCGCCAGCCCTGCCTGTTCGATACACAGCGGGGTTGGTGGGCCGCTGTTGCCAGTGCCGGTTGCCTTCCTTTGTGGCCGCGAAGCCAATTAATCGTAAATTGGGCGCCGGGCCGCCGGGCGCCTGAGCCCCAACTACAGGCGGGCTAGTGGCTCTCGTCCGAGCGCCGGCAGCACCACCTTGAAGCGGGAGCCCCGTCCGGGGGCGCTCTCCACATCGATGCGGCCCTCATGGGCGCGGACCAGCTCTCTCACTATGGCGAGGCCGATGCCGCTCCCGCCGGTGGTCCTCGACCGTGAGCGGTCGCCGCGCCAAAAGCGGGTGTATATATGGCTCAGGTCTTCGGGGTCGATCCCGACACCGGTGTCGGCCACCTCCACGAAGGCCTCCCGGCCGTTGCGCGCCGCCGTGAGCGAGACCTTCCCGCCCGGCTCCGTATAGGCGAGCGAATTGGACAGCAAGTTTGCGACAACTTGCTCCAGGCGCCCGGGGTCCCCGAGGGCCCAGGCTGCCGTGCAGCCCGAGCTGAAGGCAATGCCCGCCTTGGTGAACCGGGCGGCGAAGGCTTGGCCAACAGCCTCTGCGACCTCGGCCAGGTTGACGGGAGCCTTGTCGAGGAGGAGGCCGGGCCGCTCGGCATCGGCGAGTCGGGAGAGGTCGTCCAAGAGCCGCGTCAGGCGGGTGGCCTCGCCGTGCATGGCGGCAAGGTTCTCCGGATGGGGCAGGAGCCCGTCCTGCGCGGCCTCGATGCGGGACAACAAGCCGTTGACCGGTGTGCGCAGTTCGTGGGCGAGGTCGGCCACGCTTTCCCTGCGCAGGTCCTCCTCGTGGCTGAGGGTCTCGGCCAGCCGGTTCAAGGCCCGGCCGACGGCGCGGACCTCGGGCTCGCCGCCGGCCTCGACGCGCGCCTCTAGGTCACCGCGCTCGAGCTGTTCGGCCGTGGCCCGGATACGCCGGAGCGGCCTCGAGAGGGCTTCGGCGAGCACTAACCCGACGACGAGCGCAGCGAACGCCGCCACCGCCGCCGCCACCAGGTGGAGCCGGTCGAGCGAAGCTTCAAGTTGCCGGTCTTCATTGGAGAGGAGCGCCCCGTTCTCGTAGGAGACCGACACGGTGGCCAGGCGGCGCCCGTGGAGGAGGACGGGGGCACCGGCTACCCGTCCTGCGGGGGCCGGGCCAGCCGGCAGCACTCGCCCGTGGGGCAGGAGCAACGACAGGCGGAGGCCGTCCAGGGCGGCGAGGTGCGTGAGCTCGGTGCGGGCGTCTCCCGTCCAGGCCCCCGCGCCCTCGTACACGGCGGCGGCGACGCCGGCTACGTGCTGCGCTTCGGTCGAGAGCCGCGCCCGTGCGGCTTGCTCCAGGCGTGAGCTGAGGCCCATGTTGCCGATGAAGGCGGCGAGCCCCACGGCCGCCACGGCCACGGCGACCAGGGCAACGGCCAGCCGCGCCCTTAGGCCCAGCTGCCTCGTGCTCATCTCTTTGAAGGGGAAGTCGCGGCCAGCGATCGCGCCAGTCGGTAGCCGGTGCCGAAGACGGTCTCTATGTAGCGTGGGTGGCGGGGGTCGGGCTCGATCTTCTTGCGGAGGTTCTTCACATGGGCGTCCATCGTGCGCTCGTAGCCCTCGTAGTCGTAGCCCGCTATGTGGTGGACGAGCTCGGCCCGGGTGTACACCCTCCCCGGGTAGCGCGCGAGGGTGGTGAGCAGGCGGTACTCCGCCCGGGTGAGCTCGACCGGTCGGCCTTTGACGCGCACCTCGTGGCTGACCGTGTCGACCTCCAGTGCCCCGTCGTCGAAGCGGAGCACCTCGACCAGGGGGACGTCGCTGCTCCGAGCGCGGCGGAGCACGGCCCGGGCACGGGCGGCCAGCTCGCGGGGGCTGAATGGCTTTGTCAAGTAGTCGTCAGCGCCAAGGCCAAGCCCACCGACCCGGTCGTCCTCGGCTGCCTTGGCCGTGAGCATGATGATCGGCACGTCCGAACGGGCCCTGATCTCGCGGGCGACGTCCTCGCCGGGGCGGTCCGGGAGCATCAGGTCGAGCACTATCAGTGCCGGCTTTACCCGCTCGGCGGTGGCGAGGCCCTCGGCCCCGTTGGCCGCCACGTAGACCAAGAAGCCGTCGCGCTCGAGGTAGGCGCGCACGACCGCCTGGACCGAGGGGTCGTCGTCTACCACCACGGCCCTCTTGTTGAGCTCGACGTCGTCCACGGGATCCAGCCTGAGCAGGCCCTAGAGCCGGACCACCTGGCGGATCGTGCCCGCGACCTCGTCCAGGAGCACCTCCGGCTTACCATCTTCGGAGCGGGCGGCCCCGAGCACGCAGTGGCGGAGGTGCTCGGACAGGAGCACGACCGCCACCTCCTGGAGGGCGCGGGTGGCCGAGGCGACCTGGGTCACGATGTCTGGGCACCACTTGTCGGCCTCGATCATCCGTTGCAGGCCGCGTACCTGGCCCTCGATCTTTTTGAGCCGGCTCAAGTAGTCGCCTTTGTCCGAGGTGTAGCCCCTGACAGGGTGCAGGGCCCGCCCGGGGCTCCCCGTTGCCGGCGGGGCTTCGCGAGCGCAAGCGCTCTCGCCAAGCCCGGTCTCGGGCAGGCTGGCCGGCGTCACCACGCGCCTCCCGTCGGTGCCGTCGGGCCGGCCCCGCCACCTGTCCTGATCAGCTCGCGTGCGGCCCGGTACTGCTCCTGGTCGATCTCTCCCCGTGCTAGGCGCTCGTCCAAAATCATGAGGGCGTCATAGGTGCTGGCCCGCGGGGCTGGCCCTCGGGAGCTCCTCGCGAGGGCGTAGATCCCCCAGGCGACCAGGCCCCAAAAAGCGAGCATGAACACGACGCTGAGCACGCCCTGCCACCAGCCCCAGCCGCTCCCGTACCAGAACATCATGTCTGACCACCTCCATGTGCGCCCAGTGAAACCCGGGCGCTTCAGGTTCAGGATGGCGTCAGGGTACCCCTAGGGGGTAGGGCCATAGGTCACGGCCCCAAGGGCCCGATGGCCCTGCCCCCCACCTGCAGGGGAGCGGCAAGGTGGGAACTGTGCAAAGCAAGCCGCAGGCCGCGCCGGCCGGCTCTGCCGTGGCGCTCGCCAGGGAACGGCCCGCCTGAACCTGAACAAAGAAAGGGGACATTCACCATGAACCGCAAGCAACTGACGGTCCTCGCTACAGCTCTCGTATTGGCTGCCGGCGGCCTCGGGGCTGGCCTCGGCATCGGCCTCTCGGGCGGCCCGGGCGCCCCCGCCCAGACGTTGACACCGGCGAGCGCCAAGGCCAGTTATGCCTATTACCTCGCCGTCGCCAAGCGGTACGCCCCCCAGCAGAGCGCAGGGTACGGGGGGATGATGGGGGGCGGCTACTCCTGGATGATGGGCGCCAGCGGCTACTCCTGGATGATGGGCGGCAGTGGCGCGCCGGGCTGGATGATGGGCGGTTCTCTTCCTGGTTCGTTCACGCAAGGCAGCGACAACATGGGCAAGGTCATGGGCAGGCTCTTCGCCGGCGCCCCCGGACCTCGCGTGAGCCCCGCCCAAGCGGCCCAGTTGGGCGCGGAGGTACCCTCGGGCGCAACTGTGGACCGCTCCACCAACACCGTAACCTTCTCGGGCCAGGACGTCTCTTTCGCCGTGCTGGCGAGCCCGTCGATGCCGGCCGAGAACTTCAAGATCGCCCGGTTGACGGACCCGACGGTCGTCGTGGCGGAAGGAGCGCATGTTTCTATCGAGCTGGTGAACGCCGACGACGACATGGCCCACGGCTTAGTCCTGTCGGCCCGGGGTGCCGGCAGTTCTTGGATGCCGATGATGACTGCGCGGCCGGCCTTCCCCGGGGCTGCCCTTTGGTTCCTGGGTGAGAAGACCTCTGCCGGGATGCACGCCGGGATGCTCAGCTTCACAGCGTCGTCGGCGGGCACCTACAGCTACTTCTGTCCCGTCCCCGGCCATGCCCAAGAAGGCATGGAAGGGAGTTTCGTAGTCCAGCCGGCCGCGGCCGCGTAGGACCCAGGACCGGAGCGTAGTGCTCAAGCGGGCCTCGCGGGACCCTTGCCCCGTATGATGTTGCGCGTGGCCCCCTACAGGATCCGGACCTTTGGTGACCCCGTGCTCAGGCGGCGTGCCGAGGAGGTGACCGATATCGACGAGCGCGTCGCGCGCTTGGTCGACGAGATGCACGCCGTGATGAGGGAGGCGAATGGGGTGGGCCTGGCTGCACCGCAGATTGGGGTGTCCAAGCGGATATTCGTCTACGAAATCGGCAACAGCGGACCGCGGACTGTCATCAACCCGGTCCTCGAAGAGGCCGAGGGCGAATGGGAGCACGAGGAAGGGTGCCTGTCGGTGCCCGGCCTTTGGTTCCACATCACCCGCGCCAAGCGCGTCCGTGTCAGGGGTTACGACATCGACGGCCGGGAGGTCTCCTACGAGGGAGAGGACATGGAGGCAAAGCTTTACCAGCACGAGGTCGACCACCTGGACGGCCACCTGTTGCTCGAGCGCCTGGACGCGGAGCAGCGCAAGCAGGCCATGCGTGAGCTGCGCCGGCGCGCTGAGGGCCACTCGGCCCGCGAGGTGGCACCTGCCGGCCGGGAGCCCAGGGCCTAGCCACGGATCCTTTGGAGTCAGCTTGTCATTAGTTCGCCAGCACCTTTTGGGCAATTGCACCTCGCCTTCCTAGGCACCCCTACGGTCGCGGCCGCGACACTTCGGTCGATAGTTGGCGCGGGCCACGATGTTCGCGTGGTGGTGACCAGGCGGGACGCACGCCGGGGCCGAGGAGGGGAGCTTGGGCCGAGCCCAGTGAAGGTCGTGGCGGCCGAGCTCGGCCTTCCCGTCTCCTACGATGCGGCCGCGGTGGTGGGTTCGGGCGCCGAGCTTGGGGTGGTCGTTGCCTACGGGCGCATCATCAAGCCGGACGTGCTCGAGAAGGTGCCGATGGTCAATGTCCACTTCTCCCTCCTGCCGCGCTGGCGGGGTGCGGCACCGGTGGAGAGGGCTGTGCTGGCCGGCGACAAAGAGACCGGTGTTTGCTTGATGAAGCTGGAAGAGGGCTTGGACACCGGCCCTATTTTTGCCTGTCGGGCCGTAAGCATAGGGCCCGAGGAAACGGTGACGGAGCTGCGTGGTCGCCTCGGTGACCTGGGGACCGAGATGCTGCTTGGCGCCCTCAGCCAAGGTTTTCCAGAGCCCGTGGCCCAAGTTGGCGAGCCTAGTTATGCCAACAAGGTCGATCCTTCGGAGCTCCGGCTGGACTTTGAGCTGCCGGCGGAGGTTTGCCTCCGCGCCGTGAGGGTTGGCAGGGCATGGACCACTTGGCGGGGCCGGCGCCTGATCGTCCATCGGGCCCGGCTGGTGGACCATGACTCGGGCGCGGATGGCGGCCGCTGCCAAGCAGAAACCCCCGTGCCCGCCGGCTCAATACGCGCCGGCTCAATACGCGCCGGCTCAACCCCGGGCGCTGGAGCTCCTGCAATTGCCCTTGAGCCTGGCGAGCTCGCGGGTGACCTGGTGGGGACGGGTGCCGGTACGCTGCAGCTGTTGGTCGTGCAGCCCGAAGGAAAGGCACCGCTGGCGGTGCCCGATTGGCTGCGAGGCACGCGGCCCGTGCCCGGGGAACGTCTCGGGGCGTGAGAGAGATCGCCGCGCAGCCAACCGGCCCCGAACGAAAAATCCCCCAGCGCGGCGGTTCCCAGCGCGGCGGTTCCCAGCGCGGCGGTTCCCAGCGCGGCGGTTCCCAGCGCGGTGGTTCCCAGCGCGGCGGTTCCCAGTACCGGGGGGCCGAGCTCGATGTTCGGCTTGCCGGCACGGCCAGGGGGCTAGCCGTCGCGGCTCTCGTGGCCGTTGACGCCGGCGAGCGCGCGAACGAGATCCTGCCCCGCCTGCTCGCCGCTTCGTCGCTCGACGAACGGGACCGCTCCTTCGCCACCGAGCTCGTTTACGGCGCTGTCCGGATGCAGCGCGCGTGTGACTGGCTTATAGCGAGGTTCGCCCGTGGCGAGCTCGAACCAATTGTGCGTGCTGCTGCCCGTACGGGTTGTTACCAGCTCGCCTTCATGCGGGTCCCGCCTTACGCCGCCGTCTCCGAAGCGGTCGACCTTTGTCCGAGGCGCGCCCGGCCGCTCCTAAACGCCGTGCTCCGCCGGGTAGGCGAGCTCGTCGCGGCTGGCCCAGTCCAGTGGCCCGATGCGGGAACCCGCCTCAGTTATCCCGACTGGGTACTACGGCGCTTGTCAGCCGACCTCGGGCGTGAACGAGCCCTGGCTGCGCTCGCAAAAATGGACGAGGCCGCCGTCGTGTCGAAGAGGGACGACGGCTACGTCCAGGACCCCGGAAGCCAAGCCGTCGGGGAGCAGGTCGCGCGCTGGGCGGACGAGCGCGTTGGCACCGCACCCGGGGGAGCGACAGGGTGCGGGAGAGGCCGCTCAGTTTTCGACATGTGCGCTGCTCCGGGCGGCAAGGCCACCCTTCTGGCGGCCCACGCACCCTTCGTCGTCGCCGGCGACCTCTCGGCGGCGCGGTCCCGTGTGGTGGCGGCAAACGCGGCACGCCTCGGGCTCTCCAACCTGGGCCCGGTCGTAGCAGACGGCGCTGCACCCCCGTTCCGCCCGGGCAGCTTCGGCGCGGTCCTGGTCGATGCTCCCTGCAGCGGCTTGGGCGTCCTCCGGCGCCGCCCGGACGCCCGCTGGCGGGTGCGCCCTGAGGACGTTGCCCGCTTGGCAGGTCTCCAGAGGCGGCTCCTCGCCGCGGCGGTCCCCCTCGTCGCGCCCGGTGGGCTGATCGCTTACAGCGTTTGCACTCTCACGAAGGAAGAAACCTCAGGCGTCGGGCAGTGGCTCGCAGCCCGGCTAGTTCCCGGATGGGAGATACTGCCGCCGCCTGGGCCACCGTGGGAGCCCCTCGGGCCAGGGGCGTTGCTCCTACCTCAGTCGGCGGGGACAGACGGCATGTACCTGATCGGCTTGCGCCGCCGGCCGTCTGGGGCCTAGGTCTTCAGGGTCCCGGAGCGGCCGAGCTCGTTGCTGGCGGCGTCCAGGGCCGCTATGGCGACGTGAGCCGGCCGTCCTGGCACGGTTATCTGTGTCTCGAACCCTGCCTTGGGTGCAACCCCGAGGACCGAAAGGCTGTTTTTGGCCGCGCCGCCGAGTACCGCCCAGCGGTCCACCTCTGTGGCGCCGTTCCAGCTCGCGTACACGGTCGTGGTCTGGCTCGCGGCCTCTACGGCGATGTCCGGTGGTTCGGGCGGCTTGGCTGTCCACGGCGAACGGAACGCGCGGTACGACAGCGTGGTATCGCCTGCAAGGCGCCCGTTTAGGAGGGTCTGTCCTGTCGGCCCGACTTCGCTGAACCATCCGCGGTTGCCCCAACCGATGAACGTGTGGCCACCCTCCAGCAATTGGACGCTGCCGAGGGCATTGGCCAAGATCGCCCCGCCGGGGTGTGGGTACTGGTGGAACAGCTCGACGGTCTTAGACGACATATTTAGGTTGAGCACGAGGGCTCGGGACTCGGGTTGGGTAACCTCGACGCCGGCGCCGTTGTCGAAGACCGTTATCGTCCCGTCGGGCTGCGCCGTTGCGTCGTGCTGCCACGCAAATTGAGCGCCCGGGGCAAAAGAAAAGTCGCTCCGCTTGCCACCGATCCGGTAAATTATCTCACCCGTGGAACGGCTGACCTTGTATATCGTCGAGGTATTGCGAGAACAAATAAGGAGGTCACCATTGCCGTCTTGCGAAATAGCATTTATGTGGAAATAGTCCCAGGGTTCCGTGCCGTATTGTTTTGGCGTGCAGTACGAGTCGTCGAAGCTGACGTGCTGGTCGCTCCTCCACTGGAAAAGGACCTTGCCGGTGTCCACCTCGACCTCTTGCGCTACCCCGTAGTAGAAATCGCCGTTCGCGCTGCCTCCGTAGGGGCGCAAGTCTGCGTGGCCCAAGCCGAAGCACGTGAAGTACGCAGTGCCTTGCGGCGTCAGGAAAAACTCGTGGAGGTCGCCCACATAACCGTTTCCGGCTTGGACAGTCTTCACCGTGGAATAGGACGAGTCTGTAATGACGTAGTGGCCCTCGCCGTGCTCGTTTACGACCGCCCCCTCGAACCAGCTGAGCACCGGCTGTCCCTTGTAGCGCCCAAGGCGGAGGTTGAACGCACGCTTCGAGGGGTCGGCGTCTAAGGAGATCTGGTTGAACCAGACGGGTTGGCGTCCCGAACTGTCGAGGATGAGCGGCCCCTGGCCACCTGGCCCCGCGTGGGTGTCGGTCAATATGGCGCCGGGGTCCTGTCCAGGAAGCTCGGTGGACAACTGCGGCAACGCCAGTTGGAGGTCGGGACGGCTCCGGAATCGCAAGATCTGCCCTGCCGGAGTGGTGCTGATCGAGATATTTACCTTGCTCTCGAGCGTCGGGGCGTGGTCGAGGCTCGGGAGCGATGGCAGGTGTCGCTCGTCGCCGCCGAGGATGGGGGGCGCAAAACGCGCTGCCGCAAACAGACCTGCTGCTCCAGCGGCACCGCCGGCGAGCCGGAACAAATCTCGGCGGGAAAGGGCGGAGCGGCCGTTACCTGAGACGCTCACAACCGGTCTTCGCCCTGCCTATGACTCATGCCACGATCTGGCATAAACGCACGCGCCGCTACGCAGTTCATGCCAAGTAAGCTTATGCCAGGTGGAAACAGAAGGCAAGTACAGGGATCTTGTCGGGAGCCCACGGACAGATGCTGGTGCAGGCGGCGACGAGTGGGGCGACTCGGGCGCCGATCGCGGACCGAGAGCTGGCGGCGCGCCGAGATTTTCTCGCCGCAAGGTGCTTCTCGGTGCAGCAGGTGCGGCAGGAGGCCTGATATTGGCGGGCGTCGGTGGCGTTGTGGGCTACGAATGGCCCAGGAGCCCGGCTAAGGGCCGCGCAACTAGGCCACAAAACGGCCCTTCGGAGATCAGCCCGGATCTCGTCATGCGCGGGCAGGTCGAGTCCTTCATCACGCGCCCCGACTTGCGCCCTCCCAAGGTGAGCGTGACGGCCCATGGCGCGTCTCCCTCGTCGCCCAGCTACATCGTCCTTTCTCCCCGGACATATCTCTCGGGCACAGACGGCCAGCATGGGCTCATGCTCGTTGACCGGAGCGGCCGGACCGTTTGGTTCCAGCCAATGGGCCCCCAACCCTTCGACCTGCAAGTCCAGTCCTATCAAGGTAAGCCGGTGCTCACCTGGTGGCAGGGCCAGGTGGTTTATGACTACGGCGTGGGTGTGGGCGAGATGGTGGGCAGCAGTTACCAAGGAATCCAGCAGATCCAAGCGGGTGACGGCCTGAAGGCCGACCTTCACGAGCTCGAGCTCACGTCGGCAGGTACCGCGCTGGTCACCGCGTACCAGGCGGTGGAGGCCGATCTTTCTTCAGTTGGAGGCAAACCCAAGGGAAAGCTCATCGTCGGGCACGCGCAGGAGATCGACATCGCGACTGGCAAGGTGCTCTTTGATTGGGACAGCTTGAAGCATGTCGGGATCGAAGAGAGCTACACGAAGATCGGCCCGCCAGGCGACGAGTACGACTACTTCCACATCAACTCTATTGCCGAGATGCCCGACGGGGACTTGCTGATCTCGTCCCTGGGCACATGGGCCTTGTACAAAGTGGACCGTAGCACGGGCAAGGTCGTTTGGCGGCTCGGTGGCAAAAAATCCGATTTCAGTATCGGCCGAGGCGCGCACTTCTACTGGCAGCACGATGCGCGGCCTCACGGCCCAGACGTGATCACCGTCTTCGACGACGGCGCCTGGCCGCCGGAGGAGCGCCAGTCGCGCGGGCTCATACTAGGTGTGGACACCAAGGCAATGCATGTAAGCCTGCGTAAGGCTTACCTAAACCCGGCTCGCTTCCTTAGCGGCAACCAGGGCAACGTGCAGCTGCTGGCCGACGGCCGAGTGTTCGTAGGCTGGGGGAACCAGCCGTACTTCTCCGAGTTCGCACCGGGAGGAGCGCTGTTGCTCGAGGGGCAGATGCCCTTTGGCTACCACTCGTACCGGGCGTTCACTTCGGATTGGCACGCCACGCCTAGGGAGCCTCCCGTTGCCGTTGCGCTGGACAACCCGGCTAACGGCAAGCAAGTTTTCGCTAGCTGGAACGGTGCGACCGAGGTGCGGCGTTGGGTGGTCCTAGCTGGCAAGGAGCCCACTTCGCTCCAGCCCGTTGGCGGGGGAGACTGGGCGGGGTTCGAGACGGCCATCGCGGTAAATGCCACGGGGCCGTGGTTTGCGGTGGCAGCAATCGGGCCGGACGGCAGGGTGCTGCGACGGTCAGAAGCGCTAAAGAGCCGCCCTTTAGCTGGGACTTGAGGCGGGGCTCGACCGGGGCGCACCTGCCTGGGCAAGTTGGGGTCTGCGGTGTAGATTTTAGGTCATAGCCATGGCGGTTTTCGAGGAGTGATCATGACGAGCTTTATGGTACGTGGCCTTTTGCGGAGGCTGGGGCGCTGGCTAGTGGCCGGGTTGGCCCTAGCGACCCTTGCGTCTGCGACGGCCGCTTGTGGTGGTTCGGGTAGCGGCAGCGGTCACACGACTACGACGAGGGCACCGGGCTACTAGCGGTGCTCTGAGCTGGCGGTGCTCTGAGCTGGCGGTGATTTGAGCTGGGCCCATCAAGATACCTGGGGTGAGCCTAAAGGGGGCCGCCGTTGGGGGCGCCGGAGGATTGCGCAGGGGGATTGCGCAGGGGGATTGGCGCAGGAGGTGCGGGCGCCCCCCACGTACCGGACTACTTGCCAGCTCGCTAAGGCTTTACACTCGCCGTGGCGCCGAAGCTCTTCGATGTTGCGATCACGTGCCCTGCGGAATCGAGCGCCTGGAGCTTGAACACGTTGTAGGTGCCCTTCAGTTTGAGCTCGGTTTCGAACCCGCGCTTGGGGGCGCTCGACACCTCATGGAGGGGCGCAGCGCCTTTCCCTGCCAAGAGTCGCCAGGAGGCCAATTGGGTGGCACCGTTCCAGCTCGCATAGACATCTGTAGCGCCTGTGACGGAGCGGGCCGCACCGCTCGGTGGGTACAGGGGAAGTCCTACCCATGGTTTGAGCAAAGCGCGGTAAGAGAGGTCTGGACCGGGTAGGGTGCCTTCGAGCAAGAGCTTGCCGGACTTCGTGTACTCGGAGAAATACGGCTGAGAACCCCACCCGACGAAGACATTGCCGTTGGGCAAGGGCTCCATGTCTCCCATGTACGCGGCGGAGAGCTTGTCGAGCTGTTGGTAGCGGGCGAGCATCGACACCGTGTGTGACTTCATGTTCAACTGCAGCTCTAGGCCGGCAGACGGCCCCGCCGGGGCCAGGTACGTGCCCGCGCCGGTGATCTGGCAGCAGTTGTCGTTAAACATCGTGACGACGCCGTTAGAGCGCAGCCTGACGTCGTGTTGCCATTCGAACGAGGCAGCGCCAGGGATTTGGAAACTAGAGTTTTTGCCGCCGAGCTCCCAGTCGATGACGCCGGTCTTTTGGTCCACCAAATAGGCGGCCCAGGTATTTCGCATGGACACCAGCATCGTGGCATTGCCCAGGAGCTCGAGGGAGTTTATGTGGTAGGCGTCCCAGGGAAAGCCGTTGGCGGGTGCCTGGGCATGGGAGGCGGTGAGGGGGACGTGGTGAAGGGCGTCCCAGGTGTAGAGCAGCTTGCCTGTGGAGAGGCTGTACTCCTGGATGGCGGCGTCGTCGAGCACGCCGTCGGAAGTCCCGCCGTACTTCGACAGGTTCATCGGGACATCCTTTTCGGCCGTCACCCAGGCGTGGTCGCCTTGTATGACGAGCTCGTGCATGGTTATGACCCAACCGCCTTGGCCCTTCAGGGTGGCGACCGTCTGGTAGTGGTCGTTCACGATGACGTCTTCGCCGCTCTCGGTCTGGCCCGTATTGCTCACGACGCCCTGCCACCATGAGAGCGCTGGCTTGCCTTGGAAGGTCTGGGTCTCCAGGTTGGTAGCTACAACGTCGGTCGGTACCGGCCGGAACCACACCGGCTGGAGGTTGTTGTCGAGGATGAGGGGGCCGCTCTGGCCCTGCATCGGCTTTGTAGTGAGGTCGTAAAAGTTGGCGAGCATGATGTAGCCGGGCGCAAGGCTTGCCAGCTTTGTGGGCGCGCCGGCGGAGATCTTCGGGGGATGGAGGCCCGGGGCCGAGACAAAGCTATAGGAACCCTTGGTCGTGTAAGCGCCGATCGGGCTTGCCTTCGCTCCCGCCAGGCTGAAGTCGAGGGCTCCGAAGACGATGAGCACGGCGGCTATAACGGACGCGAACCGCCACTGTGGGTTGGAAGCCATCGCGAGGGGTCGGTGCCGGCGCGGGCCGCCCGTGCCTCCTGCCGAGGCGAGGGGGTGGACCAGGGCAAAGGTGACTGCCGCGGCCGTAACGACTAGGCCGGCCCCGATTAGGTAGGCGAGGCGGAAACCGTCAGTGAGTGCTACGGGCGCTGAGGTCCCGCGGCCGATGGCGGCGCTCGTGGACCGGCTGGCGAGAGTGATCAAGATGGCAAGCCCGAGGCCTCCGCCGGCTTGGCGGGACGTGTTTACGAGGCCCGACGCGAGCCCGGCTTGCGCAGGGCCGGCGACCTGGGTGGCGAAGATCGTGGAGGGGACGACGGACAGGGCGATGCCGGCGGCGACGAGCAGGCCGGGGAGCACGATGTAGCCCCAGGCGCTACCGGTCGAGCCGATGCGGGCAAATAGCAACATGCCCGCAGCCAGCAGGACCAGGCCGCTCCCCATCACCGCCCGCACGCCATAGCGGCCCACGAGCTTCCCCGCGCGCGAGGCGACCACCATGATCACGACGGTCAGGGGGAGGAAGGCGAAGCCAGTGGCCAAGGGCGACAAGCCGAGGACTTGTTGCATGTAGAGCGAGCCGACGTACCACATTGGGAACAAGCACGCGCTGAACAACAAGACGATGACATTGGCCAGCTTCATCGGGCCTGTCAGCTCACGGAAAGGCACCAGGGGAGCGACTGCGAAACGCGCTTCCACGAGGCAGAAAATTGAGAGCAGCACGACGCCGAGCACGATCGGGACGACGGCGCCGGGTGACGACCAACCAACGACGCCGGTTTCGACGATCCCGTACACAACCACGAGCGTGCCGAGCGTCATTGTGAGGGCCCCGGCCAGGTCGAAACGGGGAAGGTCCCGTTGCTTTTTTCGCTCGGCCACCACGCGGTAGGCGACCAAGGCCGCCGCGATGCCGATCGGCGGGTTGATCAGCAAGACCCAGCGCCAAGAGAGCTCTTGGGTCAATATGCCTCCGAGGAGAGTGCCAGCGGCGCCCCCCGCCCCGTTCATCGCACCCCACAACCCGATCGCACGGTGGCGGGCGGGACCGGCGGGGAAGGAGGCCGTGATGATGGCGAGGGAGGTGGCGGCCATCAGTGCGCCCGAGAGGCCCTGGAAAGCGCGCGCCGCGATCAACATCTCGCTAGTTGGCGAGAGGCCGCCAGCCAAAGACGTGAACGAGAAGAGAGCGAGCGAGACGACGAAGGTCCGTCGTTGCCCGAATCGGTCGGCTGCCCGAGCCCCCAGCATCAAAAAGCCGGCGAAGACGATGGCGTAAGCATCGACGACCCACTGAAGCTGGGTGCTCGAGAAACCTAGTGCCGACTGGATGGAGGGCAGGGCAACGTTGACGATCGAAAGGTCCAAGATGACCATGAACTGCGCGATGCAACAGACCGCGAGCAACCAGCCATGACGAGTGACCTGGCTGCCACTACCCTCCCCCGCGCCAAGGGGGACCGGAGCGGCCTCTGGGCTCGCGTTGGGGTTGTCCTTGCTTCTTGGGGGCCGAGCTGCCCCTACGAGGCTCACGGGTGGGCGGCGAGTGTGCTGAAATCCTGGCTGTCGCGCCAGGTGTTCAAGGCCCGGAGCGCTGCGTCTGAAAGCATGACCCCGAAGGACTTCGAATCGTTGACGTGAGGCAGGGGCGTTACCGGTACGGGGACTTCGAGGAACTCGCAGAGGGGCCCCCACCCATCGGCCGGGTTCCAGACAAGCAAGCGCTCGGGCGGCACGCTGGCCTTCACCTCTTCGTTGTAACGCTCCATGGCACGCGCCATCGAGCCGGTGCCGGGCTCGTCTACCTCACTTGTCATAAGCCCGCTCTTCACCCACATTTCCTTCATGAGGGACATGTAGGAGGCCCAGCCCTCGTCGACCAGGGCCCTCGCGTCCGAAAGGTGGCGGGCCACCGTGTCGCCGTAGAAGATCCCCCAGATCGTCTCGCCCATGCTGCGCTCCCAGGCCTCTCCGTCCCTGACGGACAGGAGCACCTTGGCCTCGGGGAACGCCTCCATGAGCTCCTGGTAGAAGAAGGCACCGGGCCAGTCGACTGTCGCCTTGTACCCCGGGAGGACCTTATCCCAGTTGCTGTCACCCTCGAGTGCCTCCCGCCATTGCTCGGCGCGGCTCAGGTCGCCCAGCACCTCCACCATGTGGTAGCAGGGACCGAAACCGAGCTGTTCGAGTGCGATTTTTTGGGTAAGGGTGGCTGTCCGCGGCAGCCCTGCGCCAATCACAAACATTGCCGTCCTCTCCTTGTCTCCTGCGGGCTCTGTCTCCTGCGAGCCGTTTTGCCTTGCGGCGCTGGCTACGCCCCAGGAAGTTGGAGGGACAATTTGACTACGCGGCCCAAAAGGGGCGTTACCGGCGTCTATGGGGAAACCTAAGCAGCGGCGGCCACAAATCTGTGAGGGGCGCGCAACAGTTTTGTAACAGCTTTGTGATGCCCCCGGCTCAGCCGGCGAGCGATGAATAGTCTTTTCGCGTAAGGGGGCCAGCAAGGAGCTTGCCGACGGCGTTTGGGACGTGGGCTCGCCGGCCTGCCAGGAAAAACGTCACGCCATGCACCCCCGGGAAGCCCGTCACGGTATAGACGATCTGCGCCGCCGCAATGAGCTGGTCCCCGCCACTCAGGTTTTCGAAGGAGGCGGGGAGCTCGACCGGTACGACCCCTCGTCGCATGGACCTGCTCGAGAGGGGCCCGAACGAAGAGGCCGGGCTCACGAGGCCTTGTTCGGACTGGCGTTCGGTGGGCCCTTGGGCGAGGGCGTTCAGGAGGCCGCCTATCGTCGCCGGCCAGGCGACATACGCGCTGACGGGAGAGAGCTGCTGGTTGGCGCCCTCCAGCCACAACGTGACCCTGACCGACCCGAAGCGCGGCACGGTGCCCCTCCTGTTGGCCCGTCTGGCGAGCAGCCCGTAGGGCACCGAATCACGCCCGAGCGCGCGAGGTGGGCCCTGTCCGCCGACCCCGCAGCCTGCGAGGGACCCGGCAGCGACCGCGGCCGTGAGAATTGTTGCGAGGAGACGACGCCAGCGGTTCACAAGCCCACTCTCCACTGAGGGCCACCCTTGCCTGGCGGGTCGTTCATCCCTGCCCGCTCACGCCTGCCGGGGCGCCGGCGTGTGCGTTTGGCGGCTCGGGTGGCGTGTCCTCCGCGGCCCGCTGGCCGTGCTCAGGCGGTGGTGGCTGGGGAACGGCGCTGAGCGGTAAGTGGACCACGAACCGGGCCCCGCCCCCAGGGCGGTCGGCGACTTCGATCCTGCCGCCGTGGGCCTTCACGTGCTCGGCTACGAGAGCGAGGCCGAGGCCGGTGCCGGTGCTCGCGCCTCGGCGCCCCGCGGCGGCCCCCCGGTAAAAGCGCTCGAAGATGGCCGAGCGCTCGCGCGCAGGCACCCCCGGGCCTGCGTCTTCCACGACGACGGCTGCTTCTCCGCTCGGGGCCGGGTCGCTACGGCGCTCGACGCGGACGGCGACGGCGCCGCCGCCGTAGGCCGTGGCGTTGTCCAAGAGGTTGACCAGGACGCGCTGGAGCCGGCGCCGGTCGGCGAGGGCCCACATGTCCGTGGCGCCGGGTTCCACGATCACGGGGACGGCGCTGGCTGTGTAGGCGGAGACCGTGCTGGCGACGAGCTCGTCGACGCGAAGCTCCTCGAAGTCCAAGCCGGGGGAGCCGGCGTCGAACCGGGACATCTCGAGCAGGTCTTGCACCATCGCCGAAAAGCGGCTCACTTCTGCCGAGAGGAGCTCGAGGGCGCTTCGGGCATCGGGGGGGAGGCTGGCCTCGGCTGAGCGGAGGACCTCTATCCCCGCCTGGATGGTCGTGAGCGGGGAGCGCAGCTCGTGGCTCACGTCGGACGCGAAGCGCGCGTCGCGCTTGATCCTTTCCTCCAGAGCGCCGACCATCTCGTTGAACGACGCGGACAGCACTGCGATCTCGGGGCCGCCGCCCGAGGGCAGGCGGGTACCGAGCTCCCCTCCAGCGATCGCCGCAGCGACGTCGGCGATCTCTTGGAGGGGTCGCACCAACCGGGCGCTTGCCCACCGGCCGACGACGAGGCCGCCGGCGGAGGTCGCTGCTGCGCACCCGAAGAGTACCCAGGCGAGCAACTGAAGGTTGTGCGACAGCTGGGCAAGCGAGTAGACCTCGAAGAAATCCGCGCCGACAGAGTCCAGGGGAACGCCGACCGTCACTACTGGTTCGTTCCCGACGATGGCCTCCTGGCGCGCTGGCTGGCCGGTCCTGACGAGGTCTACGAGGGCTCGGGGGACCCCGGCAGGGCGCGATGTCCTCGGGCCGTAGCCGAACGCAATGGCCGCCGAGTACCACTCGCGGTCTTGGTACAAGTAGGCGGCCGTGCCCTCGGGAGCGGTCAGTGACGAGAGGACGCCGCCGATGTTCGGGCCCCCCCGGAGCAGGTCACGGTGGACGACACGGGCGTCGGCGTAGGTCTCGTGCACGGCGTTTTGCAGCTGCCTGGCCAATAGGTAGTGGTCGGTGACGGCGAAGGTGACCGTGGCGAGGGCCGCGGAAAGGAGGGCCGCGCCCGCTGCGAACGCGGCACTGACCCGAGCGCGCAGCCCGAAGCGCTGCCAGCCCCGCTGCCCGGACCGCGGTCGTTGGGTCATTGGGGCGGTTCGAGCTTGTAGCCGAGCCCTCTGATCGTGAGGATGAGCGCGGGGTTGGTGGGGTCGGTCTCGATCTTCGTACGGAGGCGCCCGACGTGGACGTCGACAAGGCGGGTGTCGCCGAAGTAGTCGTAACCCCAGACGCGTTCCAGGAGCTGTGCCCGTGAAAGGACCCAGCCGGGCTGGGATGCGAGCTCGCAGAGGAGGCGAAGCTCTGTCCGGGTGAGCGCCACTGGTACGCCGGCCTTCTTGACGACGCCAGCGTGGGGGAGGATCTCGAGGTCGCCGAGAGTGAGGCTCGTGCCACCCGAGGCGGACAGCTGGGCCCGGCGCATGAGCGCGCGGATGCGCGCGGGCAGTTCGCGCGGCATCACCGGCTTGGTCAGGTAGTCGTCGGCGCCCGCCTCGAGGCCGAGCACGATGTCGTCGGTGCCCGTCCTTGCCGATATGACGATGACGGGGACGTTGCTTGCCCGACGCAGCTCGCGTGTCACCTCGTAGCCGTCCATGTCTGGGAGGAGGAGGTCCACGAGGACCACGTCGGGGCCCTCTTCAGCGAAGGCATGGAGCCCTTCCTCGCCGCTTGCGGCCTCTGAGACGGCGTAGCCGTCCCTGCGCAGGAGCATCCCGAGCGATGCCCTGATGCGGGCATCGTCGTCGATAAGCAAGACATTGGTCACGCCAGGGTCATTGGTCACGCCAGGGTCATTGGTTGGGTGGCCCTCACCTGCCATGATGGCCAGTTAACCACCGACGCGCCGGAACTCTCGGCGATCGCGGCTCGCGGGAGGTCGCTTTCGGGCGCGAGCCCCCTCCATTGGCCCCCTCCCTTGGCCCCCTCCGATGGCCCCCTCCGATGGCCCCGGTGGCGGCGGGTTCGTACTAGCTTCGGCCGGGTGCCACGACTGCCTTACCCGGTTGCGGCGGGTCGCCCAGGATCGGTACGGGTGGCCCCGTCCATCCTCTCGGCCGACTACGCCCGTCTCGCCGAGGAGATCGAGAGCGTCAGGCAAGAGGCCGACGTGTTGCACGTGGACGTGATGGACGCCCACTTCGTGCCCAACCTCACGATCGGGCCGCCGGTGGTGGCCTGGATCCGCCGGCACACAGACCTTTACCTCGACTGCCATCTGATGATGGACGACCCGGGCCAGTACCTCGAGGCCTTTCGCGATGCCGGCGCCGATGGGTGCAGCGTGCATGTCGAGGTCGGGGGGACTGGTGAGCTGGTCGCCAAGATGCGGTCCCTTGGCCTCGGGGCAGGTCTGGCGGTAAACCCCGAGACCGCATTCGAAGAAGCCGAGCCGTGGCTGGAGGAGATCGACCTGCTCTTGCTCATGACCGTCCACCCTGGGTTCGGTGGCCAGAGCTTCATCGAGGAGGTCGTCGGCAAGGTGGGACGCGCCCGGAAGGCAATAGACGAAAAGGGTCTTGCTGTCGAGATCCAGGTGGACGGGGGTATTGACGCGGCCACGGTCCCGGCGGTTGTACGCGCTGGCGCCAGGCTCCTCGTAGCGGGCAGCGCGATATTTGGCCAGGCCGACCGGGTCGCCGCTGCTCGGAGCATCCGGGAGGCGGCAGCGGCCGCGATCGGGTCAGGCAGCTTATGAGCTGCGAAGCTGGCCGAGATATGACTGGTATTCATATGAGCGCCCCGCTGGGGCCGACCGGGGAGCGAAGGTGACCTATCAGGCCAAGGTGACCTATCAGGCCAAGGTGCTCACCGTGTCGGACTCGGCCATGCGCGGCGAGCGCGAGGACGAGAGCGGGCCGGCGGTGGCGCGGGCCCTCGAAGGGTCGGGGTTCGAGGTCATCGAGCAGGCGCTCACTGCCGACGGAGTGGCATCGGTGGCCGGCGACCTCGTGCGGCTGGCGTCGGGCTTCGCTGGTCTCATCGTTACGACTGGTGGCACCGGTTTCGGCCCGCGCGACCAAACGCCCGAGGGCACTGCGGAGGTCATCGAACGGGCGGCCCCTGGGTTCGGCGAACTGATGCGCCGGTCCGGTCCGCTCGCGCCGCTGTCCAGGGGTATCGCCGGCGTGCGCGGCCGTGCTCTGGTCGTCAACCTCCCGGGCTCACCCAAGGGAGCGCTCGAGTCCCTCGCTGTCCTGACAGACTTGATCCCGCACGCGCTCGACCTCCTCGCCGGCGAACGGCCGCACTGAGCCAGCGCGTGTGAGAGAGAGGTTTACTTAGGAGGAGGGCTCGGTGGCGATGGGACGGGTGGCGAGAGGAAAGGTCGAGCGCTTCGACCGAGAGGCCGGTCTCGGCGAGCTCAGGGGGGGAGACGGCCGCCTGCTCGCGTTCCATTGCACGGAGATCGCTGGAGGCACGCGCGATATTGCGGTCGGTGCCGAGGTGACCTTCGAGGTTGCCCCTGGTCACTTGGGAGTCTGGGAGGCGCGCTCCGTAACGCCTCTCTGAGGCCTGAGCGCCGCTCCGGCGGCCACTTGCCACATTGACGGGCCTGCCAGATGAGAGGCCTGCCAGATGAGAGGCCTGCCAGATGAGAGGCCTGCCAGATGAGGTCAGAGCACCGCTGCGCGGCGCGGCCGGCGAACGGCGGCCCCCGCTACCAAGAGCGCGACCAAAGCCACCAACCCGCCGAGTAGGGCCGTCGGCCGAGGCCCGTAACCGTGGAGGACCAACCCGCCGGCGAGGGAGCCGCCGGCGATGCCCATATTGAACGAGGCAGAGGCCCACGCCGAGGCCACGTCGGTGCTTGCGGGCGCCACCTCGAGGACGCGGTTTTGGTTGCTGACGTCATAAGCGCCGAGAGAGATGCAGGCGGTGGCGGTGAACGCAATGGCCGCGGGCAGCACGCGGCCCGTGAAGTACAGGGCGATGAGAGACGGCGCCATGACGGCGACTGGTATGAGGGGGGCGATGTCCGGTCGCCGCCGCGAGACGACCGACCCAGCGAAGACACCACCGACGGTGGCGCCCCCGGTGATGAGGAGGACCGCTGGGACGTCATGGAGCGCTAGGCCCGCGACCTTCGTGAGGAAGGGGCTCACGTAGGTGTACATGCAAAAGAACCCGCCGATCGATAGGGCGGTGGTCGCCATCGCGAGGCGGTAGCGGCGCCGGTCGGGTGCGGAGCCGGTCCCGGCGTGGGTCTCGGCGGGGTGGTAAGTGGGGAGGGCCAGCGCGATCGGGACCGCGACGGCGCCGGCGAGAACGGCAACGCCGATGAAAGCAGCACGCCAGCCGGCCAGCTGCCCGAGCCACGTACCGGCTGGGACGCCGAGCACGACTGCCAGCGAGGCTCCCCCGAGGACCCAACCCACGGCACGACCTGTCATGCCTTCTGGGAACAAGCTGGCGGCGGTTGGGATGACTAGCGCCCAGAACACCGCCTGGCCGAGCGCCGTCACGACGCGCACAACCATCAGCCAGCCGTAGCCGGGTGCGGCAGATGCGGCGAGCGAGGTGAGAACGAGTGCGGCCATGAGGGCGCACATCGTGGCCTTCCTCGGCAGGCCTCTGGTCAAGTGGGCGAGGGGGGCCGAAAGTACCACGTTGATGGCGGCGTACACGGTCACGAGCCGACCCGTGGCCACGAGCGAAGAGTGGAGGCCGTGCGAGATGGGCTGGAGGAGGCCCACCGGGAGGCTCTCGGTGGTGACGTAGGCAAACGCGGCTGCGGCGAGAGCGCCGAGAGCGGCAGTGGCCGCAAGCGGGTTGTCGCGGTGCAATACCGCCGACGACGTGCCGGGCGCGCTCCCACCGCCTCCGAGGATCCCTTCCGGCCCTTCCTCACGGCGATCAGATGTTTCGGCACAGCACACAGGCCCCTCCAACCCCGGGCGCGCTACCAGCACATGCCCGGCGGAGCACGCTACCGCCCTGGGAGCCTCCCGCCGGTCTCTCGCACGCGGCGCGCCTTGGGGCAAGATGGGTATTGATATGAGCGACTCGCCCGACAAGGAACCACGGCTGTTGGTCGTCCAGACCGTCCCGACCGAAGTGCCGGAAACGCTCCCGCATGAGGCTCAGGTCCATGGCGAGGAGGGGCAGGAGACGACCGAGAGCGTCGAGAGGCCGGCCAAGGTCATGAGGATCGGTTCGATGATCCGCCAGCTCCTCGAGGAAGCCCGCCAGGCTCCCCTGGACGAGGCCGGCCGGGCGCGCCTGGCCGAGATCTACGACACCTCGAGGCGCGAGCTCCAAGACGGGCTCTCATCTGAGCTCGTTGACGAGCTAAGGCGGATAGCGCCGCCTTTCAACCCGGGCTCGGTGCCGAGCGAGTCGGAGTTGCGCGTCGCCCAAGCTCAGCTGGTCGGGTGGCTCGAAGGCCTCTTCGCCGGTATCCAGGCAACCATGTACGCGCAACAGATGGCCCAGCGCGCCGCTGTCGAGGACGCCCGCCGGCGAGCGCTGCCATCGGCGAGGGACGACAGAGACGAGCGCCCCATGCCCGGCACGTACTTGTGAGCCGGTGCCAAGGCGGGCGGCTCAAGCCTTGTCGCGAGCCGTAGCTCGGAGCTGGGCAAGGAGCGGTTTTTGGTGCTCCGGAGCGGGCAAAGCTCCGAGGAGGCGCCACGCCACGGGGCTCGCCGGCGGGCTGCGGTGCTAGCTTTGTGGAGGACCACACCGTTGTAATCTTGGTTCAGCAACCCTCAGGGAGACCGGAAAAATGAGTTCTTCGTTCGCCCATCTGCACCTCCACACGGAGTTCTCGATGCTCGACGGGGCGGCGAGGGTTGGGGAGGTGGTGAAGCGAGCGGCGAGGGACGGCCAGCCGGCCATCGCGATCACCGACCATGGCAACATGTACGGGGTCCTCGACTTCTACAAGGCGGCGCAGGCGGAGGGCATCAAGCCCGTGATCGGGATCGAGGCCTACATGGCGGGCGAGAGCCGCCTGGAGCGCCCGGCGCGCAGGGGGCGTCTTGACGACACCGGCGGCGAAGGCGAGGGGGGCGAGAAGCTCTACTACCACCTGACCCTTCTGGCGGAGGACAACCGGGGCTACAAAAACCTGATGAAGCTGTCCTCCGAGGCGTACCTGTCGGGTTATTTCTACAAGCCCCGCTGTGACTGGGAGCTGCTTGAGCGCTACCACGAGGGGGTGATCGCGAGCTCGGGATGCCTCGGCGGGGTGGTCACCCAAGCCCTCCTCCACGGCGATTTCGAGCGGGCAACCGCTCACGCAGCAAGGCTCCAGGACATATTCGGCCGCGACAACTTTTTCATCGAGCTCCAAGACCACGGAATGGAGCAGCAGAGGAAGACCAACCCGCAGCTCGTCGAGATAGCCCGGCACATCGGGGCACCGCTCGTCGCCACCAACGACAGCCACTACACGACGAGGGAGGACCACCTCGCCCACGACGCCCTCCTGTGCGTCCAGACCGCTTCCAACATGGACGACCCCAAGCGCTTCCGCTTCGAGGGCTCGGAGCACTACCTGAAGACTGCTGGCGAGATGCGGGCCGTCTTTTCAGACCTCCCCGAAGCCTGCGACAACACGCTTTGGGTTGCCGAACGAGCAGGCGTCACGATCGAGCTGGGCAAACCCAAGTTGCCTGCTTTCCCACTGCCGGAGGGCTTTTCGGGTTCCGATGAGTACCTGCGGCACCTGACCTACGAGGGCGCGGCCGAGCGCTACGGGTCGCCGGTGCCGGCCAAAGTGGCGGAGCGGCTCGACTACGAGCTCGGTGTAATAGCTTCGATGGGGTTTTCGGACTACTTCCTCGTCGTGTGGGACCTGATCCGCCACGCAAGGGAAAACGGGATCAGGGTCGGGCCGGGCCGGGGGAGCGCGGCGGGCAGCTGCGTGGCGTACTGCCTTCACATCGTGGCCATCGACCCCCTGAGCTACGACCTCATATTCGAGAGGTTCTTGAACCCTGGTCGCAGGCAGATGCCCGACATCGACATGGACTTCGACGAGCGCTACCGGGGCGAGATGATCCGCTACGCGTCCGAGCGCTGGGGTTGGGACCACGTCGCGCAGATAGTTACCTTCTCGACGATAAAGGCGCGGGCCGCCGTGAGGGACGCAGCCAGGGTGCTCGGTTACCCCTACGGCATGGGCGACCGGGTCGCCAAGCTGATGCCCCCGCTCGTGATGGGGCGCGACACCCCTCTTTGGGCCTGCTTCAAAGAGGACCCCAAGTACTCCGATGGCTACAAGGTCGCCTTCGAACTGCGCGAGCTGTACGCGAGCGACCCGGACGTGAAGAGGGTGGTCGACGTGGCCATGGGCCTCGAGGGCCTGCGCCGCCAGGACGGGATCCACGCCGCCGCCGTCGTGATCTCCTCCGACCCGCTCACCGAGCACATGCCTATCCAGCGCAAACCCGAGCCTGGTGGGCGCCCGGAGGACGCGCCGATCGTGACCCAGTACGAGATGCACGGGGTCGAGGAGCTGGGCCTCTTGAAGATGGACTTCCTCGGCCTGCGCAACCTCTCGGTGATCGAGCGCACGCTCGACCTCGTGGAGGCCAACACAGGGGACCGGCCGGACCTCGACGCGCTGCCCTTCGACGACGAGGCCACCTTCGAGCTCTTCCGGCAGGGGGACACGGTAGGGGTGTTCCAGATGGAAGGCGTCAACATGCGGGCGCTCCTCCGTGCGGTCGGCCCCACATGCATCGACGACGTAGCGGCCGTCAATGCTCTTTACCGCCCCGGGCCGATGGCGGCCAACATGCACTACGACTTTGCGGACAGGAAAAACGGCCGCAAGCCCGTGGCCTCCCTCCACCCCGACATGGCCGAGGTCCTAGCGGACACCTACGGCCTCATGGTCTACCAGGAGTCGATGATGCGGGTGGCGCAGCGTATAGCTGGCTATTCGCTCGCAGAGGCCGATACCCTCCGCAAGGCTGCGGGCAAGAAGGTCCGGGAGATCATGGCCAAGGAGCGCGAGAAGTTCGTCGCTGGCTGCGAGAAGACCGGCTACGGGACTGAGCTCGGCAATGCCGTCTTCGACCTGATCGAGCCCTTTGCCGACTACGCGTTCAACAAAAGCCATGCGTTCGGCTACGCCTTCGTCTGCTACTGGACGGCCTGGTTGAAGGCCAACCACCCGATCGAGTACATGGCTGCCCTGCTCACGAGCGTAAAGGACGACAAAGACAAGCTCGGGGTGTACCTGGCCGAGTGCCGCCAGATGGGGGTCGAGGTCCTCGTGCCCGACGTCAACCTGTCGGCCTCTGACTTCACCGCGGTGCGGGCTAGCCCTGCCTCCGCCACGTGCAAGGGTACCGAGGCCGGTGCGCCGGCCGTAGAGGGCGCAGGCGGCTCCAGGAGCGCCGGCGCCATCCCCTTTGGGCTGTCGGCGATCCGCAATGTGGGCGAGGGCCTGGTCGAGCGGATCCTGGCCGAGCGGTCCGCGGGCGGCCCCTTCACGGACTTCTACGATTTCTGCCGGCGGGTGGACCCGATGGTGCTCAACAAACGCACGGTCGAGTCGCTCGTGAAAGCGGGCGCCTTCGATTCCCTCGGGCATCCCCGCCAGGGGCTTTGCCTCGTGTTCGAGCAGGTCGTAGACCGCACCCTCGCTCGCCGGAAGGAGGCCGACCAAGGCGTCCTCAGCCTCTTCGGTGGTGCCGACGGCGCCGATGGTGGCTTCGACGACGCCAGGGTGCCCATCCCGGACATGGAGTTTGACAAGCACACGAAGCTCGCGTTCGAGAAGGAGATGCTCGGCCTCTATGTGAGCGACCACCCCCTCGTCGGGGCGGAGGCGGCACTGCGCCGCCACGCCGACTGCACGATCCTCGACCTGCGCGACGAGGCGGGTAGCCGCGAGGGGGCCGACGGCGGGCCCGGCGGGCAGGCCAGTGTTGGGCAGGCCAATGTTGGGCAGGCCAATGTTGGGCAGGCCAATGTTGGGCAGGCCAGTCTTGGGCAGGCCAGTCTTGGGCAGGCCAGTGTTGGGCAGGACAGGGGCTTCGGCGGGGGAGGAGGCTGGAAGGGCGGCCCGTGGGTCGGTGGCGTGGTAACGGGGCTGACCCGCAAGTACACCAAGCGGGGAGAACTGATGGCGACCTTCGTGCTCGAGGACCTTGAGAGCTCGATCGAGGTCTTCGTCTTCCCTCGCACGATGTCTGACGTCGGGCACCTGTTGGGCGACGATGCCGTGGTTTTCGTGAAAGGGAGGCTCGACCAGCGAGACGAGGCCCCCAAGCTGATCTGCTCGGAGCTTAAGCGCCCGCAGCTTTCCCTGGACGGAGCCGAGCCCCTCCGTGTGACCGTCCCAGCCGGCGCCATGGACGACGCCCGCCTGTCGCGCCTGAGGGAGCTGTTAGGTGAGCACCCCGGGGGGTCGCCGGTCCTGCTCCATGTCGGGGAGAAGGTGGTGCGGCTACCTGCTGAGTTCAACGTGGAGGCGTCGCCTGGGCTGCTGGCAGAGCTCCGAGTGTTGCTCGGGGCTTCGTGCCTATGGAACAGAGAGGTACCAGCGGGCTAACATTTAACCTGGTCCTAGCAGTGAGGAGTGACAGCGGACATGAGCTTTGAGGTCGAGACGAAGGACTGCACAGCGCTCTCTGACGGCGAGTTGGCGGACATGGCCGACATCGTCGCCGACGGGCCCGCCGGTTTGGACATCGGGTTGCTGTCCAAGCAGCGTGACGAGTGGGTGCTCATTACTCAGGTACGTTCCGGCGGCCAGTTGCAGGGATTTTCGTTTTGCACGTTGGAGCGCATAGGCGGTACCCCATGCATCCTTTGGGGCTTGGTGTCGGTCAGGCGTTCCCCCGAGCGGGGGGGTGTGCTGGAGGCGCTCCGTGCCGACCAGTTCCGAAAGGCCGTGCTGGCCTTCCCCGACGAAGACGTCCTCGTGGCCACAAGGCTGCGCGAGCCGGGCGGCTTCTCTGCGTTCGGGGGCCTCGAGGATATTTGCCCGCGCCCGGGCTACAAGGTCTCCGGCGAGGAAAGAGCTTGGTCACGACGCCTGGCGAAGCGCTTCGGGGTCGAGGGCCGCGTTGACGACCGGACGTTCGTGGTGAAGGGTGACGGGTCCCCCGCGCCCGTCCTCGACTACGAGCCGGAGGACAGTTCCGACATCGACCCCCAGGTGGTAGAGCTAATGGCTGGCCTCGACAGGAAGCGCCGGGACGCGGTCATCGCTTTTGGCTGGGCGATGGCGGAGAGGTTGGCCTCGGGGTCCGTCTAGGCCCCTCCTACGCCGGGTCTCGGCCCCTCATGGCTCGGGGCCTCGCCCCTAGCGCCGCGGGACCAGGGACTCGACGACCTTGTGGCACTGGCCCGCTACCGGTGGCTCGAGCGCCACGACGAGGTAGGTGCCTTCGTGCACGGTGGCGCGGTCTCGTCCTGTGCGCTCCATCCAAGCCGCGAGGCGCGGGTCTGCGCAGGCTAGGACCTGGGGCCTCCGCCCCCACGCGAAGTGGCACCACATGCCCCCAGACGCTGTTCGCTCGGGATCTGCGGTCACCGTAATGGCCCCCTCGGGTTGAGCGAGCGCCACCGACGGGTGGTCGGGCCGGCGCTCCCAAAACGGCACGCTCGGGCCGTGGAAGCCGAGCAGGGGGACCTTCTCGGGGTGCAGCAGCGGGCGCATCAGCCGTGCCGCCCGCCTGCCGGTCAGCTGCCCGGCGTACGAGGGCGGCCCAGAGATCACCAGGGCATCGGGCTCCGTGGGGTCGGGCACGAGGTCCGGGCCGCCACCGACAGTGACATCGACGAGGTCGTAGGGCGAGATGCGCTGGTCAACCGCCGCGAAGCTCCAGGCTCGGACGAGCGCGCCCGACTCGAGGTCGACGCCGACGCAGTGGTGGCCACCGGTCGAAAGGACCATGAGGCGTAGCTGCGCCCCCGGCGTGTCGAGCAGCCGGCGGAACTTTCGGGCAACCGAACCTGCACTAGCTGACATCTAGCTCAGCCATCCCTCTCAATGGTGCCCGCTCCGAGCCACGAATTGGTGGATACCAGCAGGAAAGTGCCGGCACGCTAGGGGCATTTGTGACATCTGGCCGGCATGTCTAGCGCCCGTCGAGCAAAAGGCCGAGCTCATCTGGGCTTCCTACGGGCAGACGGCATTGGTAGGCCTCGCAGACGAAGGCTAGGCCAGCGGCGCTCTGCCCGTCTCTCCCCTCCCAGAGCGGGCTCCTGGCATCTGGGGAGCCGTAGGGCTGGCACCAGGCGAGCACGGTGTCGGGAAGGTAGCGCTCCCAGGCCGGGCGCACGAAGGAGGGGTCGCACGAGGCCACCACCACTTCGCGCCGCGGCGAGGAGAGGTAATCGGCCACCAAGGCGAGCGAGCACAACGCGCCCGGCGACTTCTGGAGAGCCGGCCCAGCTAGGTCGAGGGCCGACGCCGCCAGGGATCCGAAACGGGGTTCCCCGGTGAGCTCCCCGAGGCGGGCGAGTGCAAGGGACGCAACCGAGCTGGCGGCGGGCACGGCGCCGTCAAAGACGTCCTTCTGGCGTGCGACCAGGCGTTCGGCGTCAGTGCCGGAGGTGAAAAAGCCGCCGTCTGCTTCGTCCCAGAACAGCTCGGCAAGCCCCGATGCCGCTTCGCCGGCGGCATCGGTCCATTTGGCCTCGCCCGTGGCCTCGCCGAGGCGGGTGAAGGCGTCCACGAGCCAGGCGTAGTCGGAACAGACGGCGAGGTGCCTGCGCGTGGCGGCCGAGCCGGGATGCCAGCTCCTGAGCCAGCGCCCGTCGTCACGGCGTAGCTCGCCCATGAGCAAGGCGGCGGTCTCGGCCGCGGCCTCCACCCACTCGGGCCGCCCGAAGGCCCTGCCGGCATAGGCGAGGGACGAGATGGCCATGGCGTTCCACTCTGTGAGCACCTTGGAGTCGAGCCCTGGGCGCTCACGCGTTGCGCGCCTCTCTGCGAGCTTGCGCCGAGCATCGTCGATCTCGGGTGGGCGTTCGACCGGCCCCAGGCCTGGGCGCCATAGGACGTTGCTCCCCTCGAAGTTCCCCTCCGGGGTCGCCCCGTACCACTCCGCAACCTCCCGGCCGGCGACACCGACCAGCTCGTCGAAGGACCAGGTGTAAAAGCGCCCCTCGTGCCCTTCGCTGTCGGCGTCTTCGGACGCCGCCCACGCGCCCTGCGGGAGGCGCATCGGCGGGGCGAGCATGTAAGCGGCCGTCTCTTGGACCACCTGGCGGTAGCGAGGCTCGCCGGTGAGCTGCCAGGCGTGGGTGTAGGCGGCCACTAGGAGGGCGTTGTCGTAGAGCATCTTCTCGAAGTGCGGGACGAGCCAGAACCTGTCGGTGCTGTAGCGGGCGAAGCCCCCGCCGATGTGGTCGTAGATACCTCCAGAGCTCATGGCGTCGAGGGTCCGGCGCAAGGCGCTCTCCGCCAGTTGGTCACCTGTGCGCCAGAAGTGGCGGGTGAGCGCCTCCAAGGTGGGGGGCGATGGGAACTTCGGCGCGCCAGCGCTGCCCCCCCACTCCGCGTCGTGGCGTGCGATCACGGCCTGGGCAGAAGCGGAGAGGGCGCCTCCCCACGCGGGCTCGTTCCCCGCCCCGTACGTGGTCGGGCCGGGAGCGGCCCGCGAGAGCGACGTCGCCTCGCGCCGAAGCGCTTGGGAGAGGGCGTCAGCGTCGTGTTCGAGCGCATCGCGCTGGGCGCGCCAGAGCTCGGTCACGCGCGCCAAAAGGCGGAGGAACGTCTGCCTGGGTAGGTAGGTGCCACCCCAGAACGGCCTGCCGTCGGGCATCGCCACCACCGTCATGGGCCACCCGCCGGAGCCGCTCATGAGCTGCACGGCCGTCATGTAGAGGGAGTCCACGTCTGGGCGCTCCTCGCGGTCGACCTTGACCGCCACGAAGCCGTCGTTTAGCGCCCGTGCGACGTCCACGTCCTCGAAGCTCTCGTGGGCCATCACGTGGCACCAGTGGCAGGCGGAGTAACCGATGGAGATGAGGACCGGAACGTCCCGCTCCTTGGCCGCCGCGAAAGCCTCGGGGCCCCAGGGGTACCAATCGACGGGGTTGCTCGCGTGTTGGCGGAGGTAAGGGCTGGCTTCCAGGGCTAGGCGGTTCGTTGCCGGCACTGCTCTACGCTAACGGCGCTCCGCCCGAGTAGCCCGGCTCAGCCCAAGACGGGCTGGCCCGCCTGCGCCTTCCCCGGCTCGACGTGAGCCCGTGTGCCTTCTACCAGGTAGCTTTGCGGCCAGGCCAGGTTGCTCCGGTCCACCTTGGGCCCAGGCCAGCGCCCGAAGTGGGCGCGTTCGTCGCCATAGCGCACAACGTCTGCTTCCCAGCCGTGCTCTGCTAGGAGCACTTCTGGCTCGTCGGTCGCGAAACGCCAGGCCATCCCGGCACGTTCGAGGCCAGCGAACCACTCTGTCATGTAGGGCGAGTACCTGAGAGACCGGCCGCACACGTCGGCGAGCAGGGTACTGCCCGGTACCGAGAGAGTGCCGAGCACGTCGAGCAGCCCGTCAACTTCGCGTTCGTCCAGGTACATGAGGAGGCCTTCGGCGACGAAAACAGAAGCTTCTTTGGTCGAGAAGCCCGAAGATAACAGCTCGACCACCCAGGCGCCGCCGAGGTCGCAGGGGACGCTCCGGCGCTCGCAGGTTGGCTTGGCGCCAGCGCGCTCCAACCTTTGGTCCTTCAGCCGGAGCAGCTCTGGGTGGTCGAGCTCGAAGACTGTTACGTGCGGGAGGAGGCCCAGACGGAACGCACGGCTGTCCATGCCCGCCCCGAGGAGCACGACCTGCCGGGCGGGGCCTTCTCGCCCGGTGCCTTCTCGCCCGGTGCCCTCTAGCCCGGTGCCCTCTAGCCCGGTGCCGGCGGAGGTCCGGTCCACGATGCGATCGTCGAAAAAACGGGTGCGGATGGCAACGGTCGGGCTCGGTGGTTCGCCTGCTTGCAGTATCTCCATGATCCGGGCCCCCTCAGGCCCGGCCAAGGTCTCCGCAAGCGGGTCCTCGACGAGGCGGTCTGGTCTCGCGGACTCCTGGGCGCGCTGGGCGGCCGTCCAAAGCGCAGTTAGCGATACCCCTTGCACCGCCGGTGATGATAGAGGAGGGACCTGGCGCCCAAATTACGGGCGTAGCTCTTGGCGCCCCCGGGGCACGTTCCAGACCTGGGGCCCGGGGCTTGGGGAGCCGGCCGCAATAGTCTTTAGCAAATGTCGAGTTACGCCGAAGCCGACCGGGTCGTTGGAAAGGTCGGTCGCGTGAGCGTGCCGATACCGGGCGGGGCGAGGGCAGGCGAGGTAGTCGTACGGATCAGGGGCGGCACGGAGGCCTACATAGCGTATGCTGACGAGCAGATCGATGCTGGCACCGAGGTTGTCGTAATGGCCAACCTTGGGGCGCGGTCGGTGTCGGTGGCGCCGCTGTAGAGAGGGCGCCGCTCTAGAGAGAAGGTGGTAGAGGTGCTCGGATGGCACGTTCCGTCGCCCAATGAGGCGATGCTGATCTCGGGGAGCAAAAACAGGGGCGAGGCCCCTTTCCGGATCGTCGTTGGTCATGGTGCCCTCGCTATGCCCATACGCAACAAGATCTCCTTCCTGACTCTTGCCATGCAGGAGGCGGAGGTAGCCGAGCCTTGCGTGACCCAGCAGGGGATCACCCTCCAGGTAAGGGCCGTCATTGCCTTCAAGGTGGGTGACGACAGTGAGTCGATAGCCAACGCGGGGCGGAGGTTCCTCCAGGACCAGAAGTTCATGCCCATGTTGGTCGGTCGCATATTCGCTGGCCACCTGCGATCGATAGTTGGGTCGATGACCGTCGAGGAGATCATCCGTGAGCGCCAGAGGCTGGCCTCTGAGATACTCGACGCTTCGAAGCCCGAGATGGCCAAGCTCGGCTTGGTCGTGGACTCGTTCCAGATCGAGTCCATTGACGATGGCCAGGCTGGGTACATAAGGGCGCTTTCGCAGCCGCACGTCGCTGCCGTCAACCAGGCGGCCCAGATCGCCCAGGCGCAGGCTGACCAGGCAGCTTCTAAGGCGAGGCAGGAGTCTGAGCGAAACCAGGCCGAGTACCAGCAGGAGACGTCCGTCGCCAAGGCCCAGTACCAGGCACAGATCGACCAGGCACAGCAAACGGCCGCCCAGTCCGGGCCCTTGGCGCAGGCCAAGGCTCAACAAGAGGTGTTGAGCGAACAGGCCAAGGTCGCGGAGGCTCAAGCTGAGCTGCGCCGCCAGCAACTGGTCGCCGAGGTCGTCCGGCCGGCGGAGGCAGAGGCGGCGAAAACCCGTACCCTCGCTAGTGCCCAGGCCGACGCCACCCGTCTCCAGGCCGACGCCACTGCCACTCAAGGCGGGGTCATGCTGGAAAGGCTGCTAGTTGAGCGGATGCCCGAAATCCTGGCGGCCGCTGCGAGCGAGCTACGCCAGGCCAACGTGACGATATTGAACGGGAGCGAGGGCTTGGGCGAGCTCGTGGCTGGCCTGGCCACCCAAGCGAGCTCGATACTGAACATCGTCCGCAGCGGCGCAGCGCAGGTGGGGGACACGCTCTCGAGGAAGACAGGTGACGGTTCGCCTGCGTCGGTGCTCCCCTTCAGCCCGCCGGGTGCGCCGCCAGCCCAATCGAACTAGCTGGCACCTAACCGGGCTCAGCTTCCTGACCGGCCGAGAGGAGCCGGCGCAGTTCCTCCCGGCGCACCTTCCCGTTGCCCGTCCTCGGGATGCTCCCCATGAGGACGAGCTCCTTGGGGGCGGCGAAAGGGGCTAGGTGGTCGCGTACGAGCGAGCGCAGCTCGCTGAGCGTGGGAGGCGAGGCGTGGTCCATAGGGACGACACAAGCCACCAGCCTTTCTCCCCACTCGGGATCGGGCCTGCTGGATACGGCCACCTCCAACACGGCTTCGTGGTGGCGGAGGACATCCTCAACGGCCGCGGGCCAGACATTTTCTCCTCCGGTCACGACCATGTCTCGGATCCGACCATCAACATGGAGCCTGCCGGCAGCGTCGAAGTGCCCGGCATCACCGGTTGCAAGCCAGCCATCTCGGTCGAGCGGCACGCTCCCGTCCCGGTAGGCGCGAAGAAGGGTCGGCCCTCGGAGGAGCACCTCGTCGGTTGGTGACAGCGCTACCTCGACGCCTTCCAGGGGCACTCCGTCATAAACGACGCCACTGCCCGTTTCGGTCATGCCGTAGGTGGTGACGACGTTTGGGGGAAGCCCTCTTGGCGGGGCAGACCCCCCGAGGAGGATCCTTGCGAAGCGGCTCGCGTCGACGCGCGCGAGGGCGGTCGGAACGAGGGACACGAGCAGGTCCTGGTTGCCACCTGCCTCGGCCTCCACGCGTTCGGCTTCGAAGCCGTCGTGGACGCGTACAGGGGTACCCGTCAGGATCGCACGGGTTATGACGGCCAGGCCTCCGATGTGGGAGAGGGGGAGGCAGGCCAACCAGCGGTGGAACGCCGGGTCGACGCCCAGGCGCTTCGAAGTCGCGCTCGCCGAGGCGGCGACCGCCTCGTGGGTCAGGACCGCCGCTTTGGGCTGGCCGGTGCTCCCGCTGGTGGCTACGACCAGGGCATCGCCCTCCTCGGTCGGCTGCGCATCGGGGCAGGCATGCGTGCCGTGCTGGTCGACAACCCACTTGGGGCGGAGAACGGCCAGGAGGCGCCGGCGAGCCGGGGGCGCGAGCCTGCGGTCCAGGGGCGCGACGGCATGCCCGCGCCGCCACGCCTCCTCGAGCGCGGAAACAAAGCCGGGGCCACCGGGAAGGTCGAGGGCGACGACTTCGGCCATGGGTTCAGTCTGGCCGAGACCGCCCTCGGTTGGCCCGCCTCGAGGGCCCCGGGCGGATATCGGCGCGCGATCAGGAGCCCACGACTGGGGCCGGCGAGGCTGCAGGCCCGCTTCGCGACGGCGAGCGGTCACGCCGGCGAGTGTCAGGGCCGGTCGCGCGACGGCGCGCTGAACGCCTTGCCCGCGAGCGGCGCCATTGTGAGGGTAAGGTCGGCCGCCGTGGTCGACCAGTCACGAGCCAAGTCGGTCAGGTACCCCTGGGTTGCCGGGGCTCGCCCCCGGACGCTACCCGCGTCGCTCGTTCCGGTACTCGTCGGCACGGGCGCTGCTGCTGCCCATGGCGACGCCATCTGGTGGAGGGCGCTGCTGGCGGGTGTCGTGTCCCTGGCGCTTCAAGTGGGCGTCAATTATGCGAACGACTACAGCGACGGGGTGAGGGGCACGGATGCCGCCAGGGTTGGGCCGGTGAGGCTCGTGGCATCAGGGCTGGCCACCCCAGATGCTGTCAAGAGGGCGGCGCTGCTCGCATTTTCTGTCGCCGGGGCCGCGGGGCTGTCGCTGGCTGCTGTCGCCGGGTGGTGGCTCGTAGCTGTGGGCCTTGCCAGCGTTGCCGCCGCCTGGCTTTACACGGGTGGGCCTAAACCGTACGGGTACACGGGGTTGGGCGAGCTCTCGGTGTTCGTGTTCTTTGGCCTCGTCGCGACCGTTGGGACGGCCTATGTTCAGACGGGAAAGGTGACGACGCTCGAGGTGCTGGCCGCTCTACCCGTTGGGCTCGTCGCTGTCGCCCTCCTAGTCGTGAACAACCTGCGGGACATAGCTGGTGACGCTGCCTCCGGCAAGCGAACGCTGGCCGTGCGGCTGGGCGCCGCCCGGACAAGATGGTTGTACTGCGGCTGCGTCGCTGGCGCCGCCCTGCTCGTGGTGCCCGTGGCTGCCATGCGCCCGTGGGCGCTCCTCGGTCTCGGGTCGCTCGCAGTGTCATGGGTGCCGGCGCGCAAGGTCCTTGCTGGCGCCGAGGGCCGCTCGCTCGTGGAGGTCCTCGGGGCGACGGGGCAGGCCCAGCTCGTGCTCGGGCTACTCCTTGCCGCTGGGCTGGCCCTGTAGGGCGAGGCCCTAGTCGCCGGCGTCGAAGAAGCGCGCGAGCTCGCCGGCTACCTCGTCGGGACGTTCCAGGTGACAGGCGTGGCCAGCACCGGAGACGATGCGCACCGTTGCGGTTGGACCGATCGCCTCTGCGGTGGCAGATGCCAGTTCGCAGTACTTGCGGTCCAGCTCGCCGGCGAGGAGCAGTACCGGCAGCTTGCGCCGGCCAAGCTCAGGTAGGCGGCCCCACAGGGGCTCCTGCGCGCCGGCGCCGGCGAGACGAAGGCTAGAGGCGAGGCCAGCAGGCGAATTGGAAAGGCGCGCGTCCAGGCCGGCCCGCTCGCGCGGGAGGGTGGCGAAGAGCGGCTGGGCGAGCCAGTCGGCGAGGAAGCGACCGAGGCCTTGGGGGCCTCCCTCCTCGATGCGCTTAGCCAGCGCTTCGTCGGCCGCGTGCCGGGCTTCCCGTTCGATGTCGTCCTCGATGCCAGGTGAGGTGCTGATGAGCGCCAACTTGGGTACGGCTCGGGGGTGCGCAAGGGCAACATGGAGCGCCATCCGGCCGCCCATCGAATAGCCGACCCAGCCCGCGACGCTGCCCCCATCGGCGACGACCGTGCCGTCGAGAAGGTCGGCGGTTTCCCACAGGCCTGCCCGCAGGGCTGACGCTCGGCCATGGCCTGGGGCGTCGGGGGCTAGCAGCCGATAGGAGCCGCCAAGACGGGTGGCTAGGGGTCCCCATGATGCCCCGGTCTGGGTGAACCCGTGGAGGGCCACGAGTGTGAGCGGGTGCCGACAGGTCATCTGCGGGCCGGTCATCTGCGGGCCGGTCATCTGCGGGCCGGTCGTCTGCGGGCCGGTCGTCTGCGGGCCGGTCGTCTGCGGGCCGGTCGTCAAACCGGCGGGCTCGAACGCGTGCGCGGGTAGCGGCGTGTAACC
>JAJYMM010000112.1 GCA_021787035.1 Actinomycetes bacterium | reverse complement strand
GTCCCCTGCGACGCGACCGATCCGTCGACCATGATGACGAGCCGGTCGCACTGCTCGGCTTCTTCCATGTCGTGGGTCGTCACGAGCACCCCGGCGCCTCCTTCCGCCTGTGCCCGGATCTGCTCCCACAGCCGCGCGCCGGCCAGCGGACCGACACCCGAAGTCGGCTCGTCCAGCACCAAGAGCTTTGGCCGGTGCGCGAGGGCCACCGCGAACGCGACGTGACGCTGCACGCCGAGCGGTAAGGCGCCGACCAACGTGTGGCCCCGCCGTATGACCATATTGGGATCGACAACGTGGCCGCTAGCTGACCGCGCAAATCGCTAGGCACGCCTTCACTAATTTGCTGAGTGCTGGCGCCCAAGGGCTGGGGGGTATCGCGAGGGATGTCCGCGTGACGAGCCCTTCCAGCGGGCGGAAGGCGACCCTGGTCACGGCCAATCGATTGGCAGCCTCGCTGTAGAGGACTGTCCAGCTAGCCGGACCGGTGCCCATCTCGGCGAGGGTGTCGTCCAGGTTGGTGAATGTTGGCCCGGGCAGTGGTACGAAGCCGGCGGCAGTGCAAGCGCCGATGACCAGGTCGTGGAACCAGGGGTTGTCTTGGCGTGACGCCAAGCGGAGTGGGAGGGCGCTCAGCTGCGCCAGCTCGACACAAGGTGCGGCAGCGAGGTGGTGTGCCGCTGGCAACGCGACGCTCAGTTGTTCTTCCCACAGGGGCACGAGCTCGAGGCCGGGGGCGCTGGTCATCACGCGGACGAACGCCGCGTCCAGTTCCCCTGTGCGCACCTTGGCGAGCCGGTGCTCCGCGGGCGCGCCGACCAGGCGGACCTCGAGGCCCGGGGCGACCTCGTGCAGCTGTTCGAGAAGGCGCTCCAGGCGCTCGCCGAGGCCCTGGCTGGTCCCGACCCGCAGGGCGTCTCTTTCACCTGATTCGATGCTGGCCGCGACGAGGCGGACCTTGTCCGCGGCCGCGAGGACAGCCTGGGCCACCGGCATGAGCTGCCTACCCGCGGCCGTGAGCCGCACGTGGCGGGACGAACGCTCGAAAAGGCGCACACCGAGCTCACGCTCTAGGCGACGGACTTGCTGGCTAACGGCCGGCTGCACGATGTGGAGCCGCTCAGCCGCCCGCCCGAAGCTGAGGTCCTCGCCCACTGCTACGAAATAGGCCAGCTGGCGTAGCTCCACCCCACCTCCTATGTATCACGGCCCGTTATCACTGTGTTAGTGAACTGCGTCGCGGTTAGCAATTGTTCCCGTAGTTTCCTGGTGCTCATGAGAGCTGTCGTGAATACCATCAAAGGCCCCGTTGTCACGGGCGTAGACGACCCCCGTCCTCGGGGCGACGAGACGCTCGTCGCAGTCCGGGCGTTCTCGCTGAACCGCGGGGAACTGGCGCTGCTGAAGACGCGCACCGACGACTGGCGGCCCGGCCAGGACATCGCCGGCGTCGTCGTGGAGCCCGCCGCCGACGGGACCGGCCCAGCCGCTGGCACGCGGGTGGTGGCACTGGTCGAGGCCGCTGGCTGGGCCGAGCTTGCCGCTGTCCCGGTCGAGCGGACGGCCATTCTGCCCGACACCGTCAGCGTCGAGCAGGCGGCCGCCCTGCCGCTGGCCGGCCTCACAGCGCTCCGCACCCTTCGCCTCGGCGGTGACCTGCTCGGCCGGCGGGTCCTTGTGACCGGCGCCAACGGCGGTGTGGGCCGGCTACAGGTACAGCTCGCTGCCTTGGCCGGTGCCGAAGTCACCGCAGTCGCCCGCCCCGAACGACAAAAGGAACTGCTGGCGTTCGGGGCGCGGGCAGTGGTTGTCGCTCCCGAGGCCGCCGAGGGGCTTTATGACCTGGTCGCCGACTGGGCGGGAGGACCGTCGTTGGCCACCGGCATCGCCAAGATAAGGCCAGGTGGCACGGTCGTGGTGGGCTCGGGCAATGCCGAGAAGACGCCGCTCAACCTCTACGACTTCTTTGGCCACGAGGGGGCCCGTCTGGTTGGCTACCTTTCCTACGCGTACCCCGAGCCGCCTGGGCCCGACCTCTCCACGCTCGTCGGGCTGGTCGCCTCGGGCCGCCTTGACCCCTCGGTCGGCCTCAGTCTCCCTTGGGAGCATCTGGACGAGGCCCTCTCGGCGCTGGCCGAGCGGCGCCTCTCAGGCAAAGCGGTGCTCAGCATCGGTTAGGGGCAACGAACCGCCCGCTGCCAATGCAAGCTCTCCAAGTAACTGAAAGGAGTTCCCTGATCTGAGGCAAGTTTCGGCGCGGGCGCGGGGTCGACTGGCAACCGGTAAGTAATCGCCGAAGCCGTTGCTGGACCGGTGGGATGACCCCTGGTGCTTGTGAGGCGAACGAAGTGGACGGAGCCTGGACCGGGACGAGGGCCGAGCCCGAAGTGCTGGTCCTTAGGGTCGCTCAAGCGATAGGTCGCGACCACGCCCGCCGTCGAAGAAGGTCGGCCACCGTTGGCGGTGGTACGACAGGGCGTCGGGCACCCTCACGGTGTGACCGGGAGACAGGGGGGGTAGCGAGTCGCCCTGGAACCAGCCCACATCGAGGACTTCGTGAGGAGTCGTGGCCCATTGCGGGCGGTGCTCGACGAGACGGCAATGGAAGACGAGGATATAAAGCTGGACCGGGGATCGGGCCCCGCAGTACCGGGAGTCGTAGATACCGATCAGGTCGGTCACTTGGACGTTGGCCCCTGATTCCTCAAGGGCCTCGCGGGCTACACCTTCCATTGGGGTCTCGCCGAGCTCAAGAAGGCCGCCCGGCAGAGCCCAAAGCCCATCGTCGGCACGCCTGATCAGCAACAACCGGTCCTGGTCGTCGAAGATAGCCGCGTCACCGCAAGGAACGGGGGCCGAGTGGGTCAACTGTGTAAATAGCGTCTTTTCTATGGCATCCGCAGGGCGCGGGTCGACTAGGCCGACAAGTTTGGCGGCGATGCAGCGGACGTGGCGGTAGCGCTCTGCATCGTAGGGCTTATCTTCCGAAAACCCCAGGCCGGTAGCCGCGACGGCCCTCAGCTCATCGGCGTACATGAAGATCTTTTCCGCCAGGTCCATCGGGCCATCGTATGACGTCCAACCGGCAGAGGGCGGTCCGAGGCCCAGGCTGCGGGCTGCCCACCTTCTTACCCGCTCGCGAGGCTGAACCTAGGACCGCTCGTCCGCCTCCGTCACGTACTCCCAGTCGACGTCGTCACGGCGTTGGACTGTGATCGGCGTCTGGTGCTCCTTTGACAGTTCGCGAGCGCAGTCCTCGGCAGCTTCGTCACCAGGGAGCCGCTTCTGCTCAGTCTCGATGCCACCTGGTTGGAGGAAGCGGTAAAGAGCTGTCCCGCCTTGGGAAGGGTCTGAGCCGGTCATGGGCCGATGCTACCTAGGTACCCGGGGTTCTTTGAGCGCGGCCACCGAGGGGCGGAGTGGAGCCTTGCTCCTGGCTGCAAGGTGTTAGCATGAGCGCGCAAACCTTCAGCGGGAGGTCCGGATGAGCTTTTTTAAGCGTGCTCATGACATAGTTGAAGCCAAGGCCAACCGGGCGCTAAACGCTGCCGAAAACCCGGCTGAGATGCTCGACCTCAACTACGAGCAGATGTTGGAGCAGATCACCAAGGTGAGGGCGGCGCTGGTGCAGATCGCCGCGGCCCGCAAGCAGCTGGAGCTGCAAGAGGACCAGTTCAGCCACACGGTCAACCACCTCGACGAGCAGGCAGCCCAGGCTGTCCAGCTGGGCCGGGACGACCTAGCGCGCGAGGCGCTCAGCCGCAAGGTTGCCGCCCAGCAGCAGGTGGACGCACTGGAACCCCAGCGCCAGCAGCTGGCGGACCAAGAGCAGAAGATGATGCAAACCTTGCAGGCGCTCCAGACGCGCGTCAACCAGTTCCGCACCCAGAAGGAGAGCCTCAAGGCGCAGTACTCGGCGGCCAAGGCCTCCTCAACCGTCAATGACCAGATCGCGGGCATCTCGGGCACCTTCAGTGACTCGGGTGCGGCGCTGCAGCGCGCCAAGGACAAGATCGCCTCGACCCAGGCACACGCGAGCGCGCTGGACGAGCTGCTCCAATCCGGGGTACTGGAGGATGTTGGGTCTGACCAGGGCGATGACATCTCCAAGCAGTTGAGTGCGCTTGGGGGCTCGTCTCAGGTCGAGAGCCAGCTGGCCGCCCTGAAGGCCAATGCCGAGCTGGCGGGTGCTCCCCCTCCGGCGGCCATAGGTCCTGCGGCCGGCGTACCCGCTGCTCAGGCGGGGCCCGAGAGCGCACCCGCTGGCCAGTCGGAGGCAACACCGGCATCATGAGCGAATTGGGCTTTTCCGAGCCCGGTGAAGGCATGGACATGGAGATGGCTGCTGCGGCCGTCCTGGCGGACAACAAGGACGTGAAAGTCATGCTGCGCGTCCTCGGCAACAACTTGAAGGACTCGTTGGGTGACCGTGTGCAGGTGACTCGCGCGAGCGGGGGCCTTCTTCACCGACAGTCCGAAGAGGCAGTAAAGGCCATAACTGTCCACCTGAGCCAGGACGATTACGAAGCTCACCTTGAAGGCGGTACGGTGCGTTGTACGGTCGGGCGGAGCTCCGGGGGGATCCGGATCCGAAACGAGGAGCTCCCGGTCGAGCAGTGGCTGGCTCGCTTGCTGGCCGCCCTGAAGGATGAAGCTGTCAACAACCAGAGCGCCCGGGCCGCGCTTCAGAGCGTGATTATCGGAGGTGGTGCATGAGCAATATACCTGCTGACCTGCCCAAGGACGCCGCTGCTCGTCTGGAGGAGCTCGAGAGTGGCATGTTCACGAGCGACCTGTCGGTAAACGAGTTCCTCCTCGTAAAGCAGGTCGGGTTCCACCCGCTCGGCATGGTGATGGGGAGCTCGATTTACCACATCGGCCTGCAGAAAGGTAACTGGGGGTCCTCGCAAGAGCTCACCAAGCTCACGGCTGCCATGTACAACGCGCGGGAGCTGGCCATGAACCGGATGGAAGAAGAAGCCGACCAGCTCGGTGCCGACGGGGTAGTGGGTGTGCGCTTGGACGTCAACTTCTACGAGTGGGGCCACGACTCTGCCGAGTTCATCGCCGTGGGCACAGCGGTAAAGGCCGAGGATGGCAACTCCTACCGCAACAAGCTGGGCAAGCCTTTCACGAGCGACTTGAGCGGGCAGGACTTCTGGACCCTCGTCCAGACTGGCTACATGCCGCAGGCACTCGTGATGGGCACCTGCGTTTACCACATTGCCCACCGGGGCCTTGGGCAGACGCTCGGCCAAGTCGGGCAAAACCGGGAACTCGAGAACTTCACCCAGGCGATGTACGACGCGCGTGAGCTTGCCATGAAGCGCATGCAAGACGAGGCCAACAATGTTGGGGCTTCGGGCGTCGTAGGCATGCGCCTAGAAGAAAAGAGCCACCAGTGGGGGGAGCACACGATCGAGTTTTTGTCCCTCGGAACCGGCGTGGCTCGCCGGCCCGGCGCTGACGGCGTATCGCCGCCGCGGCCGACGACGATTATCTCGTTCGACAATTGACCCCCGACACGGCCGGCGCGCCGAATATCTTCGATTCCGGCCTAACTACGCCAGACTTTGCCGCCTGCATCTCTATGAACCTCCAGCCGGTCAGGTTGGTCCAGGGCTATTACTGTGGCCAGATCAGCAGCTGGTCTGCCTATTCGGGCTACCCCGTCCGCAATTACCCTTGCGCCTGTGCCGAGATGGACATGCACACGACAGGTTGGGTCGGGCGCGTGGACGACCTCGACCGCGCGTGGATGGGGGCGCACCAGACGGCCTTGGACCGAATGCTCCAAGAGGCGGCGACTCTCGGCGCCCACGGCGTCGTCGGCGTTACGACGGAAATGAGCCACCCGACCAACGCCAATAGCTGCGAGGTGCATTTGTACGGCACCGCTGTGCTCTCGCCAGGCGCACGGGCGCCGCAGCAGGTCTGGTCGACCCAACTCGCCGGCCACAAGCTCGCCAAGTTGGTCGAGACCGGCTACGTACCGAGCTCAGTTGCTTATAGCCGGTGCACTGCAATGCTGGTCGAAGGCTGCAACATGGAGTACTACGGGTCGGGCCGTTGCGGTACCGGCTACATAATCAACCCCATCCAGGACGCCCACTCGCTGGCCCGCTCGGGTGCCATCGAGGTCGCGAGGCAGATGTCCCAGGGCGTGTCATTGTATGGGGTCAGCATGGAGGTCCACGAGACCGAGGGCAGGGGCACGAGCTACGTCACCTGCTCGCTCCGTGGCTCGCTCGTGCGGCGAGTCCGGGCCACGCTCCCGCTCGGCCCACCGGTCACCACAGTGAGCTTGGCGTCGTGAGCGCGGCATCTGAGGCTTTCGCTGGGCTGGGCCACGAGGAGGCAGACCTGGGCCAGCTCGGCAGTGCCCTGGCCTCTGGGGTGCTGGCGCCTTCGGTGGCGGGAGCGGGCGGTCTGACCTCCGATCTTTCGCTTGACGAGATATTGCTCTTGCACTCCGTCGGCTTGGAGCCGGTCCAGGTCGTGTTTGGCGTGGGGGCCATATCGGTGCTCACGGGCGTTTGGGTCTGGGGTACGGGATTGGTGGCAGACGCCCACGACGCCTTCCAGCAGGCTCTTTCCACGGCGAAAGAGGGCATCCGTCAACAGATCCACGCCTCTTCAGCAATTGGCGTGGTTGGCGTAGAGGTCGAGATCCAGCTTTCCCCGCATCGTAGCGTTGTGGTATTGACGGGCACCTCGGTCCGCCCGTCGCGCGACGAAGCGGGCGGCAGCCACTTCAACGTCCGTTACCCAAGCCCGTTTATTTGCGACCTGTCAGCACGGGACTTTGCCGTGCTCAGCACCGCGGGCTGGTACCCGCTGGACTTGGTGGCCGGTGCGGCGTACGTGCATGCCCCAAGGCGGGGGGTGGGTGCGTCTATAGGCCAGGCGGCGCAAAACGTCGAGCTCACGAATTTCACCGAGGCCCTTTACGACGCCCGCGAGGCCGCTATGGCCGAGATGCAGAGCCAAATTAGCGTCGTCGGCGGCACCGGCCTCTTGGATGCAAAGGTCGTGGATCGCCCGGTCTCTTTTGCCCACCACGTCGTCGAGTTCCTGGTTTACGGGACTGCCGTCAAAATGCTCGCCCCGTCCCACTCGCACCCCAATCTCTCAACCGTCCTACCTGTCGACGACAAGGTGCGTACCTTCGAGGCCACCTCTCTCGACTGAGGGCTCGAGCCAACCTTGCCGAGCGCTCGTGCGCGCGGAAGAATGAGCCGGCAGGGTACTCGGAATTGGGGTAGGCAACCTGCAAGACGGAGAGAGAGGTGTGGTTATGCAGCAGCGAAGAATTGGCAGCCGGGACGTCGGGGCGATCGGGCTCGGCGAGATGCCGATGTCGATCGAAGGCCGTCCTGACGAGTCGCGCTCTATAGAGACTATCCACGCGGCGCTGGACGCGGGTATGACGCTCATAGATACCGCAGACGCCTACAGCCTTGGTGGTGCAGACACTGGGCATGGCGAGGTGCTCGTCGCCAAGGCGCTTGCGAGTTGGGGAGGGGACCGCGATTCGGTAGTAGTCGCGACCAAGGGTGGCCACCTACGCCCAGGGGACGGGACCTGGACCGTGAACAGCGACCCCGCCTACCTCCGCTCTGCGGCCGAAGCGTCGCTCAGGCGCCTCGGGGTTGAGGCGATAGACCTTTACCAGTACCACCGCCCCGACCCGAAGGTCCCCTACGAGGTGGCAGTCGGCGTGTTCAGGGAACTGCTTGACGCCGGCAAGGTGCGGATGGTCGGTATATCCAACGCCAACATTGCCCAGATCGACCTGGCCCGTTCCATTTTGGGCGAAGGCAACCTCGTGAGCGTGCAAAACCAGTTCTCCCCGCTCTTCCGCTCGAGCGAGGGGGAATTGCGCCATTGCGGCGAGCTCGGGATCGCCTTCCTGCCCTGGAGCCCGTTCGGCGGCATAGGAAATGCCGCCACCCTGCAGAGCGAGCACCCCGCTTTTGGCCGGATCGCGGCCGACCACGGAGTGTCGGCTCAGCAAGTCGTGCTCGCTTGGATGCTCGCGAAGGGGGACCATGTGATCCCCATCCCAGGGTCGAGCCGGCCGGCCTCTGCCCGCGACTCGGCAGCGGCGGCCGAGCTGAAGCTGAGCGACGACGAGCTGGCGCAGCTGGACGCGGGCTAGGGCTTTTCGGCAACCGGCGTGCCAGTACGAGCGCTGGCGTGCCGGTTGCCGGTAGATTTCGGGTGTGCGGTTGAGCGCCGGAAGGCCTCGGCACGCGATGGGGAGCCCATGGCTCTTGGGACGTGGTCCCGGCAAGGACCGCGCGCCCTTGGACCTTGGCGCGTTCGACCCGGTCGAGGCGTCGGACATCGAAGCCATGCTGAGCGCGGTCAGCGCCGGGGTCGGCGACCTGGCTTCGCGCTTGTCCTGGAGGCTAAACCCGCTCGTCCAGCGTTGCGTCCCGGCCCGAGCCATCGAGGCGGCCCCGGGCCCCTTCGCCGCACGGCTCCGTTTTGCCGACGGGACAGCGGTCGTCGTGAAGAGCGCTGTGCCAGGAGACGTCGGGGTGCTTGCACTGGCCATGCGTCGCGGTTCGGTCAGGCCCGCCGCCTGCATGACCGACTCCGACGGGGGCATCCGCCTCGTCTTTAGCTGGCCAGGCTGGCACCGCGACCTGTCGCTCCGGGTGCTCGGCCTCGACCAACCGGACTGAAGCCAGGAGCTGAGACCGGCATTGGCCCAGTACAGGCCCGCTGGTCGCCGGCTCGTCAGCTGGCCGCCCTACCAGGGGCATTAGCGCTTCCTGCGCCAGCCCCGACACCACCCCGGAGCACCACTGGGTCGATGCGTAGCCTCTCCTCGCCTGGGGTCGCGGGCGCCTGGTCGCCGTCATAGAAGTGCAGCACTCGGAGCCTGTACCAGATGGCCGCGGTGTCGAGGAGCGTCCGGTAGACGGCTTGCCAGGAGACGGTGCTCGTGAACTGGTGGCGGAGCCTGATCGGGGCTTCGAGGAAGCGCTTGTAGCCGAGCCGCCGCGCAATCACGAACAGCTCGAGGTCGAAGGCGAAACGCTTCTCGACCATGCGGGGCAGTACGGCGGCGAGCACGTCGCGCCTGACCAGCTTGATGCCGGTCTGGGTGTCGCGGATGTTCAGGCGGAACCCTAGGCGCACGACCTGTTGGTAGCCCCAGGAGTAAACGCGCCTTACCAGTGGGTACTCGACCTCTGAAAGGGGGTGGCGCTTACTGCCGAGGATGATGTCGGGGTGGTACAGGCCCACCATGGTCTGGAAGGACTGGAGGAGCAACGGGTCCAAGTCGCCGTCGGCGTCGATGAAGCCGAGGTACCGGCCTTTCCCCCTAGCGAGCCCGACGCGGAGCGCGGCGCCCTTGCCTTGGTTGTGGGCGAGCACGACGCTGGAGAGCCGGGGGCGGACCGCGGCGAGCGCGTCAAGCTCCGCGTCACTGCCGTCGGTCGAGCCATCGGATACGGCGATCACCTCGTAGGTCGCGCCTGAGCCGTCTAGCACATCGATGAGCCGCTCCATGGTGGGCACCAACAGCTTGCCTGGGTTGTAGTAGGGCACGACCACGGTCAGGTCGAGCTGGGCGTCGAGCAGCGCCAGGTTGGCCTGCTCGACGAGGCCGCCCCGGCCTCCTTCGCCGTGCCCCAGAGCGACAGCGAGCATGGCGGCGCAGGTGGCCGACGTGGCGACCACCATGACCACGGCTATGTCGGTTATCGAGGCATGGGACAACGTGGTCCCGATGACGACGACGGCGGCACCCAACCAGCTGAGGACTGCGGTCGCCTTGTACCCCCGGCCGAGGTGGTAGTGGACGAGCACCGTGACGAGCCCGAGCAGCGCTGCCGCAAAGGAGAGCAGCCCGACCACGGCTCCGGCCGGCCGGTACGAGACGCCGAAGAGGCCTTGGACTACGGGCCCCGCCCAGGCGGCTACCGCCAGCGCGGCGGCGAAGCCGGTTATGGCGACGGCGCCGAAGGCCAGGGCGAAGTGGAGCCGTTGTTTGGGCCTCGCCTCGGGGCTCACGGGCCGGGGTAGGTCGAGGCCGGCCAGCCTCGGGAAAACCAGGGCCGCGACCACGCCCGGGGCGATCAAAGCTAGCTGCGCGGTCGTAGCTGCGGCGGCGTAGAAGCCTGATGACCTGGCCCCGAGGAAGTGGCGTGCCATGAACACATCGATGGCGGACAAGGCCCAGTAGCCCGTGAAGGCGGCGGCCGGCAGCTTGGCGACGCCGAAGCGGCTCCTTGCTCCAGGCGCCCCACCCCCAGGCGCCGCACCCCCAGGCGCCGCACCCCCAGGCGCCGCACCCCCAGGCGCCGCACCTCCGGCCGGCTCCGTCGCCACGCCCGGAGCCTTGTCCCGGGCTGTCCACAAACAGATCGCGAGCACGACCGCCGTGACCGCCTCGCCGGCGACCATGGCGCCAAGGGCGCCGGCCAAACCGGCTCCAGAGCCCACTAACGCCGCCCCGAGCCCGAGGCGCACGGCGATGCCGGCCAGGAGGCCCACCCCGAGCAGGCCGCGCCGGCCCCGGCCGGCCAGGAGGCCCTTTGGGACAACCCCCACCCCGACGGGTAGCGCGTACAGGCCGAGCAGGAGGGCCGCCGTCAATGACGGTAGGTGGAGGAACGCCTCTACGAGGGGTGAAAGCGCTACGAGCACGGCGCCTGCACCCGCCCCCCAGGCCGTGGCGACCAAGGCTCCCCGCACGGCACCCTCGCCGGTGCGCTCATCCTGCGACCCGGGCGCACCGGAAGTGGCACCGCCGTTGGAGCTGGAGGCAAACGCTGCTTGGAGGGCGTTCGCTGGCACCTCGAAAAGCAGGGCAAGCGCTCCCAGGGCGACCAGCCCGCCCAGGACCACCGGGGTAGAGGAACGGGCAACCAGCACCAAGAAGGCGAAGCTCCCCAGGTTCGCGGCAAGGGTGATGCCCGCCACGGCCCAGCGCCTGCCCTCATCCGGGCTGGCGGCGGGCTCCTGAGGCTTATCTCGCATAGTGCTGCCCCTCACGGTCAGGTAGCTGATGCCCACCATGTACTAGTCGGCCGGCCGGACCAGTTCTCCAGTTCGAAGGTACCGTGCAGGGACATGACAGGCCCCACTCTTTACCTCCCGCCGCCGGTTGCCTTGAACGGTGAGGTGGCGGTGCCATCCGACATCCAGAGCGTTGTGGGCTCGCTGCGCTTCGACGTTCGGGCACGCGTAGCGGAGGCCTCGGTGACTGTCACCTTGCGCTTGGAGGGACATGCCGGCTGGCCCGTGTTCGACCTCCGCCAGGACATCGACACAGCTTCGTTCGACGGTGCGGGGCTCCCCCTAGAGGCTCTGCGTCACCACGACATGGGGGCGGGCCACGATGCCCGGATGCGTGCCGTGGAGGTCGACTGCGACGCTGGCAGCAGGCACCGCCTGGATCTTCGTTACCGGCTAGGCGCCCCCGGCGCCACCGGCGCCCGCCCGGTTGAGTGGTTGGATGACGGCGTGGCCTGGGACCTTTGGATGTCTGACCTCGAGCCAGGCCGCTACCTCGAGATGTGGGTTCCTGCCAACCTGTGCCATGACCAGCTCTATATCGAGTTGCACGTCGAAGTGGCAGGCTCTTCGCGCCCCCATGTCCTGCTCGCGAACGCCAGTGTCGAGGAGGTCGAGCCCGGGCGGCGCTGGTTGGTCAGTTACCCGCCTCACTACACCTCTCTGTCGCCTCTGCTGGTACTTGTGCCAGCAGACCAGGTGGTCGTTCACCGCCAAGAGGTGGCGGCTTTTGGACCTGGGGGCTCGGTCACAGTCGCCGCCCTCGCCGATGCAGGCATCGGGGTCGATAGCGCGGCCGCTGACGCCACGGCGTGGCTTTCCTACTTCGCTGCCCGTTACGGACCTTGGGCCCATGGAGACCACTTCATGGCGGTGATCTGGGGCGCCGAGCGGGGCATGGAGTACGACGGCGCTACTACGGCGTCCCCAGCCGCACTCGAGCACGAGGTGTTCCACAGTTGGTTCGGGCGCGGCGTGAAACCGGCCAGGGCCTCAGACGGCTGGATAGACGAAGCGATGGCGACCTGGGCGACAGCCTCGCGAAGGGCGGGGGGTGGGCGCTATGGGGCGGAGCGCCTGGGACTCGACGAGCCGCCCGCGTTGCTCTGCCCGCCCCACCCGTGGGCCCGGCATACCCCACGCGAGTCTTATGTTGCCGGTAGCCGGTTGCTTGCTGGCCTCGCGGATATGGCGGGCGGGGCAGCACAGTTCCGTTCGGCCCTGGCAGATTGGTACCGTCAGTACAAAAACAGGGCGGCTACGTCGGAGGATCTGGAGCGCCACATGTCCAGGTGGTGTGGTCGGGATCTCGGACCGTGGTGGGGCCGCTACGTCTACGGTCGTTCGTAGCGGTTTGCGTTTGCCGAGGGGCTCGCTATACTGGCTGAGCCGTCTAACCGACGTCCGTGGTTGCCTGCAGCGCAGGGACGCCACGGCACAACTGGTAAACGAGCTCCGCCCGGATCTGTTCCGAGCGGAGCGTGCCGCGTGTAGGACACTTTTTCGAACGAGGACAGATGCCCGCGAAGGCCCCCAAGAAAGCGATAGTCGGCGAAAAGGTCGGCATGACCCAGGTCTGGGATGCCAAACAGCGCCTCGTCGCGGTCACAGTGCTCCGGGTAACCCCCGTGCGGGTCGTCCAGGTGAAGACCGAGGGTTCCGACGGGTACTCGGCGCTCCAGGTGACCTACGGGGCACGGCGGCCGAGCACGCTCAACAAGCCCTTGGCGGGCCATTACGCCAAGGCCGGAGTAGACCCGGGGAGGCGCCTCGTGGAGCTCAGGGTTGCCGACGCTGCCAGCCACAGCCTCGGCCAGGAGCTCGGTGTCGATATGTACGCCGCGGGTGACAAGGTCGACGTGACGGCCTCGAGCAAGGGACGCGGTTTCGCCGGTGGGATAGAGAGGCATAACTTCAAGGGCCAGGGTGCGAGCCACGGCAACCATAAGCACCACCGGGCCCCCGGCTCTATCGGGGCGTGCGCAACGCCCGCCAGGGTCTTCAGGGGCACCCGGATGGCGGGGCGCTTGGGAAACGAGCGGGTCACGACCCTCAACCTCGAGGTGGTGTCCGCCGATGCAGAGCGCAACCTCCTGCTAGTGAAGGGCGCCATCCCAGGGCCGAGGGGCAGCTTCGTCTTGGTCCGCGAAGCCGTGAAGGGCAGCAAGTGATGGCCGAGCTCACGGTCAGGTCCCAAGGCGGTGCCGTTACGGCCAGCGTCGAGCTGGATCCCGCTGTTTTCTCGGTCGAGCCGAAAATGGCGCTGATCCATCAGGTCGTCACGGGGCAGCTGGCCGCCGCCCGGAGAGGGACCCAGAGCACCAAGACGCGAGCTGAGGTCTCAGGTGGTGGGGCCAAGCCGTTCCGCCAGAAGGGGACGGGTCGGGCGCGCCAGGGCAGCCTTCGGGCGCCGCACTACCAGGGCGGCGGTGTCGCGCTCGGGCCAAAACCGCGTAGCTATCGCCAAAACACGCCGAAGAAGATGGTGCGCCAGGCCCTCCACGGAGCGCTCTCGGACCGTGTCTCTTCTGGTCACGTCGCGGTAGTGGACAGTTGGTCCTTTGAGCTCCCGAGCACCAAGAGCGCCAAGGAGGCCCTCGAGGGCCTCGGCGTGAGCGGGCGCGCGATGGTGGTCCTCTCCCGAGACGACGAGAAGGCCTACAAGTCCTTTAGAAACATTCCCTGGGTCGATGTGGTCTTGGCCGGTGAGCTGGCGGCTTACGACGTGTTGTGCGCTGACTGGGTGGTGTTTACGCGAGACACCTTGCCGGGGGACAACTCCTGGACCGAGGCCCCCGCCGCAGCGGGGACTAGCGCCACCGGAGCCGATTCAGGCAGTGCGGCCACCGTGGCGGGTGGCCCCAGTGATGCAGCAGGTGCCGGAGGCGCTGGGCTAGACGTGGCAGCCGACGAGGACGACAGCGACGACGAGGGCGACGACGAAGCAGAGGAAGCCTGATGCAAGACCCGCGGGACGTAGTCATCAAACCGGTTGTCTCGGAGAAGTCCTACACCCTGTCCGAAAAGGGTGTCTATACCTTCATCGTGCCGGCTTCGGTGAACAAGGTGGAGGTGCGGCGCTCCGTGGAGAAGGTGTTCAACGTGAGGGTCGTCAAGGTAAATACGCTCAACCGGCCCGGCAAGCGCAAGCGCAACCGCCGGCAGGCGACTTTCGGCAAGAGGCCAGACACGAAGCGTGCCTTTGTGACCCTGGCATCCGGGCAGACGATCCCTGTCTACGAGACCAACTAGAGGCCAAGCATGCTCCGTTCTCGCAAGCCGACCAGCGCAGGGCGCCGTTTTCAGACCGTTTCCGCTTTCAGTGAGGTCACGGAGGAGCGCCCCGAACGCTCTCTCATCATCGCCAAGCCGAGGACCGGCGGGCGCAACAACTACGGCCGCAAGACGGCTCGCCACCGCGGTGGAGGCCACAAGCGCCAGTACAGGATCGTGGACTTCAAGCGGAACAAAGATGGTGTGCCGGCGACGGTCGCAACTGTCGAGTACGACCCCAACCGCAATGCACGCGTCGCGCTGCTCCACTACCACGATGGCGAAAAGCGCTACATCCTCGCACCGGCTCGGGTCGGGGTGGGTGACGTGCTGCGAAGCGGTCAGGGAGCGGAGATCCGACCGGGCAACTCTCTCCCAATGCGTTACATACCGGTTGGCTCTGTGGTGCACAACGTCGAGCTCCGGCCCGGAGGAGGGGGAAAGCTGGCCCGCAGCGCCGGCTCCAGCGTCCAGCTGGTCGCCAAGGAGGGCAATTTTGCAACGTTGCGGCTTCCCTCCACGGAGATGCGCCGGGTGTCGATCGACTGCCGCGCGACGATCGGCGAGGTGGGCAACGCTGAGGCAGAACTTGTAAAGATCGGAAAGGCCGGCCGCAACCGCTGGAAGGGCGTCAGGCCGCAGACCCGCGGTGTCGCGATGAACCCGGTGGACCACCCACTTGGCGGCGGCGAGGGCAAAACATCAGGGGGCCGCCACCCCGTCTCTCCGTGGGGTCAGCCGGAGGGCCGTACCCGGCACTCCAACCGGCCGAGTGATCGCCTCATCATCCGCCGTCGCCGGGGTCGTGGGGCGAGGAGGTAGCGATGGCTCGCAGTCTGAAGAAAGGCCCGTTCGTCGACGGTCACTTGCTCCGCAAGGTGGACGACCTGAACAGCCGCAACGAGAAGCGTGTCATAAGGACTTGGTCGAGGCGCTCGACGATCATCCCCGACATGGTCGGCCACACGATCGCGGTCCACGACGGGCGCAAGCACGTGCCTGTTTATGTGACTGAATCGATGGTCGGGCACAAGTTGGGTGAGTTTGCCCCCACGAGGACGTTCCGTTACCACGCCGGCCAGGAACGTCAGGGGAAGCGCTGATGCCTGGCCCTAAGACCAACGAGCGCGAGGGCACTCGCGCTGTGCTCCGGTACGCCGGTACGAGCGCCTACAAGGTGCGCGAGGTGGTCAACGCCGTCCGGGGAAAGCCCGTGGAGGAGGCGGAGTACCTGCTTCGCACCATGGAGCGAGGGGCAGCGACGATGGTGGGCAAGCTGCTCCATTCTGCGGCCTCCAATGCGGTCAACAACGACCACATGGACCCAGAGGAGCTCTACGTCTCGGCCTGTTATGTAGACGAAGGCCCGACGGCGAAGCGCTGGCGGCCCCGCGCCAGGGGGCGGGCGACACGTATCCGCAAGCGGTCCTGCCACGTGACGATGATCGTTAGCCGTCTGCCGAGCAACGAGCTCGCAAGGCTCCAGGCGCGCCGCCGTGCCGAGAACCTGGCCATGAGGGCGCGACGGGTCGAAGCGACCCGGCGCTCGCAAGGCTCCGAGGCTGGGAGCCGCCGCCAACGTCGCCATCCCGAGGCTTACCCGGCGCCCGAAGAGGCCGAGACGGGCCAGGAGGTTGCGGCCGAGGAGACAGTCGAAGCGCTCGACGAAGCGCGGTCGGCCGCGCCCGAAGAGGCCGAAGCACCTGAGGCCGAAGCACCCGAGGCCGAAGCACCTGAGG
>JAJYMM010000197.1 GCA_021787035.1 Actinomycetes bacterium | reverse complement strand
CGCATGCCGCCCGGCTGGTGCGGGCGCCCGGCTGGCGCGGGCGCCCGGCCGGCATGGTTCGGCCTTACGGCGGTGGCGCTGACGGCGAAGTGCGTCCGCTGGCCAGCCAAGCAGGCGTTGGCGTCGTGCAGCGTGCCAGCGGCGGCGGCGACAGCGAAACAAGTTTCGCGGTCCGCACAGCCGTCGCCTCGTCGGCGGGGGTGTAGACCGACAGACGGTTCCCGGCCCTCTCCGTGCAGGCCAGCGAGACCCCATGGAAGCTGAGCAGACCGAGCTCAGCGTGGGCGAAGCGCTTGAGCACCGTTTCGGCGCCCGCCACTTCGTGATCTCCCCAGATCCGTGCGAAGTCGGGCGAGGCGGCAATCAGCCGCTTCACGAAGGCGCGCCATGAGGGTTCAGACGCGTGGCTGGCCATCTGAACCCTGAAGCGAGCCGTCGAGAGCCGGGCCGAGGGCTCCCAGTCCACGAGCCGCTCTCGGAGCTCCGGGTAGCAAAAAATAATCCACAACAGGTTGCGTTCATCGAAGGGCAGGCCGTCCAGGTCCCCCAACAGTCCCTGGTATGAACGGTTGTACGCAAGCAGGTCCTGCCGCGCGTTTAGGACTGCGGCCGGGTAGTCGCCGAGGCGCTCGAGCACGAGGAGAAGCCCGGGCGAGACCCGGTCACATTCTCTTGCGAGCACGGCCTTCTCCGAACCGGCGAGCGTGAAGAGGTGCTCCCTTTCGTGGCGGTCGAGGCGCAGGGCTCGAGAGATGGCGTCGAGGACCTGGTCGGACGGGCGTATCGCCCTACCTTGTTCGAGCCACGTGTACCACGTAACGCCGACGCCGGCGAGCTGGGCCACCTCCTCTCGCCGGAGCCCGGGGGTGCGCCGCCTCCCCCCCGCCATTACCCCGACCTCCTCGGGTTGGGTGCGTTCACGCCTGGTCCGGAGAAAATGGGCGAGCTCTTGCCGGCGCACCTGCCCGTCGAGGCCCTCGCCGGCAAAGTCGAGGTACTCGCGGACTCGGGCGGCCTCACCAGCTGCCTCTGCCTTGCCAGCTGCCTCTGCCTTGCCAGCTGCCTCTGCCTTGCCAGCTGCCTCTGCCTTGCCAGCTGCCTCTGCCTTGCCAGCTGCCTCTGCCTTGCCAGCTGCCTCTGCCTCCCGAGCGCCCTGGGCTTTGCCAGCGCCCTCTGCCTCCCCGGCTGCCTCTGCCTCCCCAACTGCCTTCCGAGCGGCCGCGGCCCCGGTTTCTCGAGCGCCCTCGGAGAACGTGCTCAGCGTGGTAGTCATGCCACCATTGTTCGCGCGCTCCCTAAGGAGGTACAAAGGTACTCTTAGTACCAGGATAAACGCCACCCATGTAATGGGTTTTTGGCAAGCCCAAGCTGGCGCGTCGTGAGCGCGATGCGAGATCCAGCAAAGCGGGCGGGTCCTGTCCTACACGTCGAGCAGGGTCGCCCCATGATCATTACCCGTTTGAGGGATGCGGGCGCGAACCGCGCCGTCCGTTCCCCGGCACCCGAGCACCAGCCTGGGCTACGCCCACTTGCCGTGGTCGCCCTCCTAAGTGGCTACGCCATGGCCGTGCTGGACTTCTTTGTTGTCAACGTCGCCCTCCCCACGATCGGCCGCAGCCTGCACGCCGGCACGAGCGCCCTCGAACTCGTCGTGTCGGGCTACGCAGTCTTGTTCGCTGTCCTCCTCGTGCTCGGGGGGCGGCTGGGTGACGCTTTCGGCCGGCGCCGGCTCTTCATGTCGGGGGTCGCCGGCTTCACGGCCAGCTCCTTCGCCTGTGGCATGGCACCTTCGGCCTGGGTGCTCGTAGGGGCTCGTGCCGTCCAAGGGGCGACCGCCGCCATGATGGTCCCTCAGGTGCTCGCGACCATCCAGGCCCTGACCCAGGGTGAGGAGCGCACGCGAGCCATGGGCCGCTACGGCGCGACTGCAGCGATCTCGAGTGCGGCGGGCCAGGTCCTCGGGGGAGTCGTGCTAGCGCTCGACATCGCCGGCAGCGGATGGCGGGCCATCTTCCTCGTAAACGTGCCGGTGGGCTTGGCAGCTCTGGTCGCATGCCGCCGTTGGCTTCCACCCAACCGGGCTGACCGGCCCACTGGCACCGACCCCGTCGGGACGGTCCTTCTCGCCGGCGCCCTGCTCTCTGTCCTGATGCCGCTCTCCGAGGGGGCATCCCTCGGCTGGCCCGCTTGGAGCCTCGCACTGCTAGCGGCGGCCCCGGTATTGGCCGGCTGCTTCGCCTTTTGGGAGCGGCGCTGGGAGGGGAAGGGAGGCACGCCGCTCGTACCTTCCACCGTGCTGCGACCGCTCAGCATGCGGGCGAGCCTCGCCACGGCGCTCCCGTTTTTCTCGGCCTTCAGCGGTTTCATGTTCGTTTATGCGCTCGCGACCCAGCGCGGGCCCAAACCGCTCGGGCTCGGGCTCGGGCCGCTCGACGCCGGGCTCGCATTTGTGCCGGCAGCCGTCGCTTTTGGGGTCGGCTCGCTCGCTTCTCCGACCCTCCTCCGGCGGTTCGGGCCGAGGACCGTGGCGGCCGGTACGGCAGGCCAGTGCGCAGCCATGGCGGGCCTCGCCATCACAATGTTGACCACCTGGCCGAGCATCTCTGTGATCGGGGCAGAGCTACTGCTCGTGCTGCTCGGGCTGGGGCAGGGTTGCGCGATGAGCCCGATGTTCCGTCTCGCGCTCTCGGGCGTCGAAAGCCACCATGCCGGGGCCGGTTCGGGCGTGCTCGTCACGACCCAGCAACTGGCGATCGCGCTTGGCGCCACGCTGCTCGGCACCGTCTACTCGCGCGCGCTGCTTGGCCTAGGTGGCGCCGGCGGCCTTGCATGCACTCTGGGCGTGATGGCCACGTTCGCCGGCGTCGGGTCCTCGGCGTCGGGTCCTTCATGGCCCGTGGTCTGGCCCGGGTCGGGGTCGCGCCATGAGTTATGCCGGTGGCGCGGCGACCTGTATGACCGCCCACTGTTCCCCGCCGGCGTTAGGCACGGCCGGCGGGCGTGGCCGGCGGGGCGTGGCCGGCACGGCGATGTTCGGCACGGCCGGCGCGGCGTTAGACCCCGGAAGGCGGCCCCGGCGGTGGGCACGACGGCGTTGGGCATGATTACGCGCGCTATCTGTAATGAATCCGCGCCCAACGGGTAGGCGTTGTAAGCAACTTTGCCCAACGGGCCTCCCCATGCGTGCGTCGGTAAAGGGTTCCTTACATACGCCGCACCCGCTTGGCGCCCGCCGCACCCGCTCGGCGCCCGCCGCACCCGCTTGGCGCCCGCCGCACCCGCTCGGCGCCCGCCGCACCCGCTTCGCCGGGTTCACGCCGATCGTTGAGGCGGCCGGCCGAGCACTTCGGACAGGTCCGCCACGAACCTCGCAGCTTCGTCGGGTCGCAGCGTCGCGTGCCCGACCCGGATGGCTGGGGGCGACGCCAGCCGGAAGCGCTCACCCGGAGAGACGGCCCAGCCAGCCTGCATGAGGCGGCTCACCACACCGAACTCGTCGTCCACCGCCACCCAAGTCGTGAGCCCTGAACGAGATGAGACCGGGTGCCCAGCATCGCGGAGGAGGCGCTCAAGAGATCGCCGCCTTTCGGCGTATGTCGCCGTCGCCCGCTCGAGTACCTTCTCGATGGCGGGATCGGACCAGAGCACGGCCACCGTGTCTTGAAGCAGGTAGCTCACCCACCCAGTCCCGAGCGCTTGGCGGCCCTCGACGTGGGCGACCGTGGCTTCGTCGCCGGCCAGGACCGCGACGCGAAGATCAGGCCCAAGCCATTTGGAGACCGAACGCACTGTGGCCCAGTGCTGCGGCGCCCCAGCCAGCGTGTAGAACGCCGCACCCGCTACCGGACCAGCATGGTCATCCTCGACGACGAGGACGTCGCGGTGCGCCACCAGCTCGGCCCTGAGCCTCCCCGCGCGCTCTTCGTCCCAGGCTGCTCCCGTCGGGTTTTGCGCCCGCGGCGTAAGGACAGCCGCGCTCGCCCCCCGATCGAGCGCGGCTCGGAGCGCCTCGGGGCGAGCTCCGAGCTCGTCCACAGCGACAGGCATCGCCTCGAAGCCCATTGCGGCCACAAGGTCGAGCACGGCGCTGTAACAGGGGTCCTCCACGGCAACCTTGTCACCGGGCCGCAGCCAAGCGGTGAGCACCCGCTCGACACCGTCGAGCGCGCCGCCCACGACGGCCAGGTGGGAGGGGTCCACACCATCGGCCGAAAAGTTGACCTCGGCCACGGGCCGCAGCCGGGGCGACACCGGCGAGTCGGCATAAGAACGCCTGGCCGTCTCTACCCCAGGCCGCTCCGGAAGGAGCAAGGGGTCGGGCTCGCCACTGCGAAGGTCGCGAACCTCCGGCGGCACAGGCAAAGCGGCGTGGGTCGCAACGGGAGGCCGCTGGCGCACCCGGGTGCCGGCCCGACCGGCCCCGCCGCTCGTAACCCCGCGGCGAGCGAGCTCTCGGTAAGCAGAGGCAACGGTGGCCGGGGACAGGCCGAGCTCTTCGGCAAGCCGGCGGACCGGCGGGAGGCGTTCCCCGGGGCCGATCTGGCCCTGCCGGAGCGCGCGCTCAAGATCATGGACCAATTCGATGGACGTCCGGCCCGCCAATTGGTACGATCTATGTACTGATATGTCCATCACAATGTACTATAACATTTCTCCGGACCCATGAGCCCCTCGTCCCACGAACCCAGGAGCACGCTCGGCCCAGGGCCACGGACCAAGGTCCGGCGCCTGCCTGAGCGCGGCCGCTACGACAGCGAGACCGTTCATGCGATCCTGGACGAGGGCTGGGTTTGCCACCTCGCCGTCTCTTCCGAGGACCGCGCCACGATCCTGCCGACCGTGTACGCACGCTCAGGCGACGTCTTGTACATGCACGGGGCGCCAGCCAACAACGCGCTCCGCTCGGCCGAGGTCGCTAGCGAAGCGTGCGTCACGGTCACGCTCGTAGACGCCATTGTGGTGGCGCGTTCGGCGTTCCATCATTCGGTCAACTACCGCTGCGTTGTCATGTACGGGCCGGCAAGCCAGGTGACCGACCCCGAGGAGAAAGAGGCGGCCCTTCTGGCGATCGTCGAGCACGTGCTGCCGGGCAGGGCCGGCGATACAAGGCCTCCGTCACCGGAGGAACTGCGCGCGACCAGGGTGACCAAGTTCGTGATCGCAGAAGCGTCCGCAAAGGTGCGCATGGGGGGGCCTAACGATGATCCCGAAGACCTCGGCCTCGAAGGGGTGTGGGCAGGCCAGCTGCCATTGAACGTGGTCCACGGGGTACCCGTTGCCGATCCAGGCGTGCTGGCGCCCGTACCGGCTTACGTGGACAACTACGGTCGCCGGCGCTGATGGGGCGGCCCCCTCTCGCGTAAAGAGCTTCCCTCGCACAGAGGCGCTCCGGCAGGGCCGGGCGACGGTCGCCCGGCCCCTGGTCATGGCACTCTCGTCATGCCCTCTGGTCGTAGAGGTGGTGCACCGCGGCTATGTCTTCGTCGGCGTAGCCAGCGCTGCTAGCCCGCAGGTAGGCGTCGCGCACGGCCGTCCCGACCTGGAGGTCGACGCCCCCGCTGTGCGCCAGTTCCACGGCCAGGGAGGCGTCCTTCGCCCCGAGAGCCGTTGTCCACCAACCGCCGGCCGGCGAACCGAGGAGCGCCTCAAAGCGGTTGCGAAGCCCGGGCGCCACAACACCCCCGAGGAGCTCCCGCAACTGGTCATCGCTGAGGCCGCCTGCCCTGCCCACCCCGAACGCCTCGGCGAGCGAGACGACGCCCGAAAGCAGCAAGAAGTTGACCGCGAGCTTGGCGGTGCTCGCCAGCGGGACCGAGCTGTACCGCCGCACGCGGTCGCCAAACGCCGCCAGCAACGGCTTGACCAGCTCGAAGGTGGCGTCGTCGGCGCCAACCAGGTAGGTCGCCTCGCCAGAGCTGACCGCCGCCGGGCCTCCGAGGACCGGCACCGCCGCGAACCTTGCGAACACGCCGGAGAGCTCGGCCGTGAGCGCTGGCGAGACCGTCGAAGTCTCCAGGTATGGCACGCCCTCACCGAGCGCGGTGCGGACGCCCGCCTCACCGAGGGCCACCTGGCGCACGGCGGCGTCGTCGGAAAGGCTCACGACCACGGCCTCCGCGCCTTCGACCGCCTCCCTTGGAGATGCCGCCTGGCTTGCGCCGGCATCCACCACGTCTCGCGCTTTGTCCGCGGAGCGGTTCCAGGCGACGACTTCGTGGCCCGCGGCGAGAAGCCTCTTGGCAAGAGCTGTCCCCATGCGACCAGTACCGAGCAGTGCTGTCCTCATGGAACCAGCATTACCCGACGCGCGACATACCAGGACAGCTGAGGACCCGTTACAACTGGGGACCGCCACGGCCAGGCAGGGACCCCCAGTGCATGCGACAAGGCGGCCGGCAAAGCCGCCGAAGGCACGAGTGGAACGTAGATGTGCCGGGAAGCCATCAAACTGCCTCGCTCACCTCGAGGCGGTCGCCTTCCCAGCGCAGGGGGCGCAGGTCGGGCACGACAAGGTCGGCACCGGGTGCAACGGCGCGGTCACCCACGCCCACGACAGCACCCACACCGGCCGCTCGTGCGGCTTGGATGCCGACAGGCGCGTCCTCGAGGACCACTACCTCTCCAGGTGACAGTCCGAGGCTGTCGGCCGCCAGCTTGTAGCCCTCCGGGTCAGGCTTGCCTTGCCTCACATCGTCAGCACTCACGAGCACAGCCGGGAAAGGCAGGCGGGCCGCGCGCAAGCGAGCCAGGGCTAGCTCCGCGCGGCCCGAAGTCACCACAGCCCACTGAGAGACCGGGATCGACTCGACCAACGCTAGGGCACCGTTGACTGGGCGGACGCTGCCGGCGTCCTCGACCTCATACCGGTCGATCCGGGCGAGCTCCTCGCGTCGACGCTCCTCGGGGACGAGCATCGCCACCGTGTCCGCCGAACGGCGGCCGTGAACCAGTCTTTGCACCATCCCGGCGTCGAGACCAAGGCCGCGAGCCCAACGGCGCCAGGCTGAGGCGACGCTGGCATCCGAGTCGACCAAGACCCCGTCGCAGTCGAACAGCACGCCGCGGCACCTGATGGCCCTCATCGCTCTACCTCACCCGGCTCAAGGCTCGACATGGACGCAGTCTGCCGCGTCCGCGCTAGCTGTCAAGCAGTGCCTCGTAGTCGACCACTGACGCCCTGCTCACGAGGACCAAGCGGGCCCCCGGGGACAACAAGTCGAGTTGTTCGCCACCAAGGAGCCGCTCGCTCTCCTCGGTCGCCGTCGCCAGCACGAACACGGTCGCCAGCACGAACACGAAGGTGCTCTTCGCGAGCACCTCTGCCAACCCACAGGGAACATCGTTGCGCCGCGGTCCTTGGTTGCGAGCACGGTAATTGAACCCCCTATCTTAGACCGGAAGCGTGCTCCCTCAAATGGGTCTTCGAGTGTCTGGCTTGAAGTGCTTGAACGCCACGAGCCTTAACGGCTCGCTGGTTTGCGCTACCACCACCCCGGCACCAGCAGCCTACTTCACGAACTCGCCCCCACGAACTTGCGGCCCAGCCAGGAGCAAGGCGGCGGCCACAAAGATGTACTCATAATTTGACGACAATCCCACTAGGACGATGACGTCACTGATGATCCCTATCACCAAAGCCCCTATCGCAGCTCCCACCACAGTGCCTCGGCCCCCGGTGAAGGGGATACCCCCCAGGATCACCCCGGCGATCGCCTGCAAGGAGTCCCCCACCCATATTTCTTGACGGCCCCTTGACGGCCCCTTGACGGCCCACACTACATGTTGTATACATAATGCAAAAGGGGACCAAGGGGGCCTCCCAAGGAGGAGACGTGAGAATTTTTCGCCCTAAGGCGGTCAGCGTTGCTTGCTCGACCGCGATCGCGTTGTCCACAATCGCAGCTGGCGCAGCCAGTGCCACCCCTACCAGGCAAGCCAGCTCAAGCAGCCCGCTCGTGATAGCCGGTGTGATCGCGATCACGGGCTCGAGCGACTTCGAAGGCCAAAACCAAGCCGGCGGCGTGCTGCCGGCCATATACGCCATCAATAAGGCGGGCGGCGTGCTCGGGCACAAGCTCGTTTATAAGGGGGTTGACACCAAGGCAGACCCGGCCGATGCGCTGCCCGCCGTGCAACAAATGCTCGCGACCACGAGCAACCTCGTCCTAGTGGCGGGGCCGGGGAGCAACTCGGCCCCGACGATCGTGCCGGTGCTCAACCGGGCCAAGGTGCCCATGACGGCGGTTGCCGGCGAGTCGGCCTTCGACCGTAGCCCTTACCAGTACTTCTGGCGCCTCTTCCCGCCCGATGCCGCCAATGGGACTGCCATGGGGCTTTGGGCCAAGCACAAGGGCTATACGAGGGTGGCAGCCGTCTTCGGCACGGACACTGGCTCCCAAGGCGACCTTCCCGGCGTCATTGCAAGCCTCAAAGCCCTCCACATCCCGGTCGTCAAAAACATCGGGCTCACGCCCGACCAGCCGAGCTACCTCTCCCAGGTGCGCGCGGTAATGGCGGCCCACCCACAGGTGATAATGACGGAGTCCGACGCGACAACGGCCGGTACGTTCTTCGGTGAGCTGAAGGAGCTCGGCGGCCTCGTCCCCATAATCGGGACCGAAGCGACCTTCACGGCACCCTGGATCACTGCGGTGAAAGGGGCCCTCGGCACGGCGTTGTTCAAGAAGGACTTCACATCCATGATCACCGCGCCGTCGTCCAAGACGGCCGCTGTCACGGCATACGAGCAGGCAGTTACCGCCGACAAGTCCCAGGTGCCGTCGCCGTGGCAGTCGTATTTGTCCAACCCGTTCTCGATCACCTACTGGGACGGGATCATGGTCGCCGCACTGGCCATGACAATGGCCCACAGCACCAACCCAACCGTGTACAACAAGTACATGGCCGACGTGGCCAACCCAGGCAAAGGCAAGACGGTCGTTTACACTTATGCCCAGGGCGTCGCGGCCTTGAAAGCCGGCAAAAAGATCCAGTACTTCGGGGCGAGCGGGTTGATCAACTTCAACAAGTGGCACAACTCCTTCGGCGACGAAGAAGCAGTGGGCAGCAATGGCGGCTCGCAGCCACTCAAGTTCGGCATCATAACCGCCCAACAGATCCAAGCCGTCCCGGTCGTCGGCGTCCCGTAGCCGGGTATTGGAAGAGCAATAGGTAAGTAAAAATGGGCACCCTGGCCTCGGCGGTCGCCTTCGGCGTAGTGCTGGCTTCAGTAATTGCCATCGCCGCCATGGGCTTCACGATCCAGTTCGGTCTCACCAACGTCCTCAACCTGAGCTATGGGGGGATCATGACGGTGGGTGGCTTCGCCGCCTACCTGGTCACCTCCAACGGTCTCTCCGCTTGGTACGGGCTCGTCGTGGGTGCGGCTGCCGGGGCCATCGTCACCTTGGTCGTCGGACGGGGCATTTTCTCCGCGTACGCACATCGGGGGGCCAAGGTCTTCGAGATGATGATGGTCACCCTGGGCCTCGGCCTAGTGATCGACTACGGGCTGCAGGCGATTTCTCATAACAACGTGTACGAGTTCACTGTGCTGCAGAGCGCACCGATCAAGCTCGGGCCGATCATCCTCACGCCGACCCAGGTGATCATCGTCGGGATCGGCTTGGCCCTCTATGTAGGCCTGGAAGCCCTCCTCCGGATGACAAAGACCGGCAAAGCGCTTAGGGCGATGGCAGCCGACCCCGCCCTCGCTCGCGCCTGCGGCATCCGCACACGCCAGATCGTCGTGCTGACTTGGCTTCTCTCCGGCGCTCTCTGCGGGCTAGCCGGCGTCGTCTACATCATCAACTCGCAAAGCGTTGGCTATACCAGCGGCGAACTTTTCCTGCCCTTGGTCATAGCCGCCGCCATCCTGGGCGGGGCCGGCTCGCCAGGCGGTGCGGTGCTGGCGTCATTGCTCATGGGGATCGTGACCCAGGTGGTTGCCGCTTACGGGGGCTCCTTGTACAGCACAGCCGCCGGTTTCGGCGTGCTCGTCGTAGTACTGCTGACCCGCCCGAGCGCCGTCTTGACCAAGCAGGCAAACGAGGAGCTAACCCTGGCATGAGCGCATGGTCCTATTACATATCAACCTTGGTCATCTACTTCGGGATCGACATACTCTCGGGTATATCGCTCAACCTGCAGTACGGCTACGCCGGCGTCGTCAACCTGGCCTTTATCGTCTTCCAAGCCGCCGGCGCCTACGTGGCGGCTGCGACCTCCCTCGGGCCGGACACTGGTGCGGCCTCGTTCCAGCACTACATCTTCGCCTCCAACCTGCCCTTCCCCATCCCGCTAGTGCTCGCCACCTTGGCCGGTGGGGCCCTGGCCGGCGTGGTCGGGCTCTTCAGCCTGCGGAGGATGCGCCGCGACTACCAAGGTGCGATCATGCTCATCGTGTCGCTGATCGCCCTGCAGGTGGTAACGGCTGATGTGTCACTGTTCAACGGCTCCAACGGCCTGACGGGTGTGCCGCACCCGCTGTCGTTCATCCCCGTGGGGCCGCTCGCCTACCAGTGGGTGTACGCCGGATGGGTGTTCGTCTTCTGCGTCGTCGTCTATATGGCCGTCCGGTGGCTCTCGCGCTCTCCTTGGGGGCGGGCCCTGAAGGCCATGCGCGACCAAGAGGACGCGGCAGGCGCCATCGGGCTCAACATCACCGTCCTCCGCCTCCAGGTCTTCGTGGTCGGGGGCTTGATCGCCGGCCTCTCGGGAGGGCTCCTCGTCGAGTACATCGGTGCCTGGTCACCGGGCGCTTGGGGCTACGCGGAGACCTTTGTGATCTTCACAGCGATCTTCGTGGGGGGCCTCGGGAACTATCGAGGTGTGGTGCTTGGGGTACTACTTGTTCCCGTCATTTTCCTGCAGGTGACCCAGTTCCTCCCCCAGTTCGGCTACCCAGGCCTAGTCGACTCCCTGGAATGGGTCGTGATCGGGCTCCTCTTCATGCTCTGCCTTTTGGTGCGCCCCCGTGGCATCCTCCCCGAGCGCAAGCCAGTAGCTACCGAGGGAGGCGCCCTCCCCTTCACGGAGCCTGGCCCCCTGCCCTACCTCCGCCGGCGGGCGGGGAGGCCAGTCGCGTGACCACCGCCAACCCGAGGATGGAGGTGGACCTCCCCTACGCACGCCCCGAGCAACGCATCGCCAGCGCGGCCAGCGCGTCCGGCCCGGTCCTCGTGGCCGACGACGTCGTGGTCTCCTATGGCGGCGTGACCGCCGTGGACGGGATGTCGCTCGAAGTCCGGCCCGGGGAGGCGATCGGCTTGATAGGGCCCAACGGCGCTGGCAAGTCTTCTTTCCTGGCGGCCCTTGCCGGGCAAAACCGGGTCGCGCGTGGGCAAGTCTTGCTCGAGGGCAAGGACATCACCAAGCTCCCGTCCTACCAAAGGGCGCGCCTCGGCCTGGCGAGGACGTTCCAGATGACGAGCGAGTTCGCGGGCATGACCACCTTCGAGAACCTGCTCACCGCCGGAATGGGCGTGGAGGGGGCATCCCTCTCGCGTGTCGTCCTCCACCCACGGGCAAACCGTGCCCAAGACGGCGAGGTTGCGCGCCGGGCCTGGGCCATCCTCCACCGTTTCGACGCTGCCCACATCGCCAACCTCTACGGCCGCGAGCTCTCGGGAGGCCAACGCAGGCTAGTAGAGATCATGCGCTGCCTCATGCGCTCGCCCAAGATCCTGCTCCTAGACGAACCCATGGTCGGGGTCGCCCCGCACCTGGTCGCCCGCCTCGTGAGCGACCTGAAGTCGCTTCGCGACGACGGTATCGCCCTCGTAATCGTCGAGCACGCCCTCGAGGTGGTGAGGGAGCTCTCGGACAAGGTAAACGTAATGGCCCTCGGCCGCCTGATCGCAAGCGGCACCTACGACGAGGTTGTCCGCGACCAGGCCGTCCAAGCCGCCTACCTTGGTTAGCCACGAGCAAAATGAGGGTTGAGCAAAATGAGGGTTGAGCAAAATGGGGGTTGAGCAAAATGACGCTCCGCAATGAGGCGAGGGAACGGGGTTGAGCAGATGGAGCTGAGCAACATGGGCGAGGACACGCGAGGGGCACCGGGGGCGCCCGACGAAACGCGGGCGGCGCCCTTTTTGGAAGTCTCAGGGCTCGACGCGGGCTACAACCGGGTCCCGGTAGTCCAAGGAGTGAGCGTCCAGGTAGCCCTGAGCGAAGTCGTGCTCGTCATGGGCCCAAATGGTGCCGGTAAGAGCACGCTCGTCAAGGCGATCACCGGTGAACTCCCGGCTCTTGCCGGCCGGGTCATTTTGAACGGCCGGGACGTTACAGCCACCAGGGAGGAAGACCGGACCCGTGCTGGCATCGGTTACGTGCCGCAGGTCCGTGACGTGTTCGGGCCGCTCACGGTCGTCGAAAACCTCCAGATGGGAGGCTACCAACTTGGGAAACACGAGGTGGCTGCCAGGCAGGACGAGGTCTTTTCACTTTTCCCCGCGCTCGCAGGGATGCGCAGCCGCCTGGCCCGGTCGCTCTCAGGAGGTGAGCGCAAGATGCTCGCCATCGGACGGGCCCTCATGGCGCAGCCAAAGGTCATGGTGCTCGACGAACCCACCGCTAACTTGGCGCCCGCCATAGCCCGCAACGTGCTCCACGGCATTGTGGCCGGCCTGGCCGGTTCCGGGCGAGCCGTCTTGCTGGTCGAGCAGCGCGTGAGCCTCGGGCTCGAAGTCGCCTCATGGGGGTACGTGCTCACCGATGGGCGGCTCCGGCTGCAGGAATCGTGTAAGAAGCTGCGGGCCCGACCTGATCTCGGCACGTTGTTCCTCGGCCACGGCGGCGGCGAGCTCGGCTCGGCACGCGAAGAGGTCACCCAGGGGGTCGGGTGAGCACGTTGCACCCGCCCGGGAGGCTGGACCATGTCCGGGTTCGCCTCCCCGACGACCGCGTGATCGACCGGACCAGCGCGACTGAGGCAGCCGCCCGCGAGCTCCGCGCCCTCATACTCTCACGTGAGCTCCCAGCGGGCGCTCTCCTCCACCAGGCAGAGCTGGCCAAGCAGCTAGGCGTCTCCCGCACACCTCTTCGCGAAGCTCTGCAGCGCCTCTCGGCCGAAGGGCTGGTCCGCCTCGACCCCCACCGCGGGGCGATCGTCGCTTGCCCCACCATCGCCGAGGTCGACGAGATCTATGAGCTGCAGATGATGCTCGAGTCCACCGCCGCTCGCGGTGCCGCAGCAAACAGGTCGGCCGAGGGCTTGGCGAGGGTGGAAGAGGCCCTTATGCAGCATTACAAAAGTGACGACGACCCCGCCTGGGTCGAGAGCAACATCACCTTTCACACCAGTATCTACCAGCTCGCCGACCGGCCATTGCTCCTCGAGATCATCGGCATGCTCCGCAACCGGGCGGCGCTCTATGTAAATTTGCTGGCGCGTTCCTCACAAGGCCGCGACAGGGCGGACCGCGAGCACAAGCAGATGTACGAAGCGTTGAAGCGCGGCGACGCCGACAAGCTCGAGCGTCTCGTCCGCCAACACCTCCAGCGGACCCTCGATTGGTGCCACACGGTTATAGAAGAGTGAGGTTGGGAAAGGGATGAAGATCGCGACACTGAGCGACGGGTCGGCGAGCGAGGTGTGCGTATGGGACGACGGTGCCTGGCACGCTCTTTCCACGGCTCCAGGCCAAGAGCGGGCCACGCTACTCACGGCCTTGGCCGACCCGGTAGGCGCGCTCGCGACGGCGCGCCCATCTGCGCTCGCCGAGCGCTCCCGACCCGTTATGCCGTACCTGCCGGCACGCGACGTGTTCTGTTTGGGCAAAAACTACTTTGCGCATGCAGAGGAATTTTCCCGGTTCAACGGCGACGACCAGGTCGCCCCGCCCGCGCCCGTGGTATTCACCAAATCTAGGTGGGCCCTTTGCGGCCCAACAGACGACGTGGTGGTGGCGCCCCCGGTCGCGGAGGCGCTCGACTACGAGGCCGAACTAGCGGTGATCATAGGCACCGCCGGGGCGGCGATCCCAGCCGCCGCGGCCCTCCGCCACGTGGCGGGCTACTCGGTCATAAACGACACCACCGCCAGGGATCTCCAGCGTCTCCACACCCAGTGGTTCCTCGGCAAGTCACTGCCCCAGGCCACCCCATGGGGGCCGGTCGTGGTGACACCCGACGAACTGGGGCGTTTCGAAGACCGTGAGATATCAGCGACGGTAAACGGGGAGCCGCGCCAGCGGGCCCGCTTGAGCGAGATGATCTTCCCGGTACAAGAAGCGATAGCGGCAATTTCGCGCGTACTGCCCTTGGAGGTTGGCGACGTGATCGCCATGGGGACCCCGAGCGGGGTGGGTGTGGGCTTCGACCCTCCGCGCTTTTTGGGCGATGGCGACACGGTCGTTTGCCGCATCGAGGGGATCGGGGAACTGAAAAACGTCGTCCGGGTACGCGAGATGTCAGTGGTCGGGGACCGGTGGTGACCGAACCGCTAACGACGACGGAGGCGCCGACGAAAGCCACGGAGCAGACCGCCGCCCCCGTCCCCGCCCGCCATGGCCTTTTCATCGGTGGCAGGGAGGTGCCGGCGCGCGACGCTGCGGTTATTGCTGTAAGGAACCCCGCGACCGCAGAGGTGATCGCGGAAGTTGCCTGCGCCGGTGCCGAGGATGTGGACGACGCCGTGCACGTAGCCAAGGAGGCCTTCGAAAAGGGGGCCTGGCGAGACCTCCCTCCCAGCCAGAGGGCGCGAGTCCTCAACCGCTTTGCCGACCTTATAGAAGACGAACTGGATGAGCTTTACGTCCTGGAGACTGCCAACAACGGGAGGCCCATAAGGGAAACCCGTGCCCAGGTAGCCAGGGTCCCGGAGTGGTACCGCTACAACGCCGCCCTGCTCCTCGCCGACCGGAGCGACGTCGTGCCGATGGGCGGGCCGTACTTCTCTTACACGTCGCGTTTCCCGCTCGGCGTCGCCGGGATAATCTCGTCGTTCAACCACCCGCTCATGATCGGGTCCAAGAGCCTCGCACCGGCCCTTGCGACGGGCAACAGCGTCGTGTTGAAGCCATCCGAGCTCACACCGTTGACGAGCCTCAGGTTGGCGGGGCTGGCGCTCGAGGCGGGGATCCCGCCCGGCGTCCTAAACGTCGTCGTCGGCCTGGGCGCCGTCGCCGGCAGGGCCCTGTCCGCGCACCCCGACGTAGCCAAGGTTTCCTTTACGGGAGGCACCGAAGCCGGTCGGGCGGTGGCAGAGGCCGCCGCGCGGCGCTTCGCCAAGGCGACGGTCGAAGTCGGCGGCAAGACGCCCGTGCTCATATTCGCGGACACCCCCCTCGAAGACGCCGTACGCGGTGCGCTCTTCGGTGGCTTCGTCGCGGCGGGCCAGACTTGCATCGCCGGCACCAGGCTCCTCGTCGAAGAGAGCATCCACGACGAGCTCGTGTCCCGCCTTGTCGAGGCGGTCTCGAGGCTCAATATGGGAGATCCGCGCTCCGTAGACACAGACGTGGGGCCAGTGATATCCGCACCAGCACGGGAACGGGTCCTCCGCTGCATCGACGACGCCGTCTCCGAGGGAGCGGCCCTCGCCATCGGCGGGGGGAGCGCCCGGCCCGACAGTGCCCCCGACGGCTATTTCGTAGAGCCGACGGTCTTCACGGGCGTGACAAACGAAATGGGCGTCGCCCGGCGAGAGATCTTCGGGCCTGTGCTGGTCGTTGTCCCCTTCTCGGGCGAAAGAGAGGCGGTCCGCCTCGCCAACGACTCACCCTTCGGGCTCGGCTCTGCGATCTGGACTAGGGACGTGGCCCGGGCGCACCGCGTGGCCGGCGCGCTCACGCACGGGATCGTCTGGGTCAACGACCATCACCGCCTCGACCCGGCGTCGCCTTGGGGAGGAGTGCGCGACAGTGGCACCGGCAGGGAAGGCGGTTGGGAATCGTTCCACGATTTCACCCACCTGAGGGCCGTCACCGTGCGCACGGCCGAGGAGCCTGCCGACTGGTTCGGCGGGCACGAAGAAAGGCTCAATTGACCATGGCCCTGATAGAGGTCGAGGGGCTCGGCATCCGCCAAGACGGGCCGGTTGTCGAGGTGACGCTCAGGCGTGGCGAGGCCAACTTGATGTCGATGGAAATGTGCAGGGCCCTCACCCAACTGCTCCTCTACCCGCCGGCCGGGGCCAGGGTCATGCACCTGCGCTCGGGCGCCCCTGCTTTTTGCCTCGGGCGTGACCGGGGCCACGCCGGCGAAGACGGTCTTCGAGAGGAGGCAGAGACCCTCGTCGGCCTCAACCGGGCGCTGTCCGCCGGCGAGCTCGTAACCGTCGCCGAAGTGGCAGGCGACGCCGCGGGATATGGCGTCGGGCTCGCCGCCCTGGCGGACCTGTCCTTCGTCGCTCCCACCGCGCGCTTTTGGTTCCCCGAGGTGGGAGCGGGGCTAGCGCCGACCGTGGTCCTGGCCTGGCTGCCACGCCTGATTGGCCGAAGCCGGGCGTTCTGGCTGGTTGCGTCGGGGGCAAAGATCGATGGCAGGAA